>WFQV01000220.1 GCA_015486905.1 Melioribacteraceae bacterium
AAATGGAAGTGGAAAAAGCGTTAAAGATAATTCCCGAAGCGGTAAGCTCAGATAAACGAGCAATGCAGATGTTGGAGAAAGAAGCGCGCTTAATGATAAAGCTAAACCACCCGAACATAGTAAGGTTTTACGACTTCCACGACAAGGGAGAGATAAAATTTATTGACATGGAGTACATAGACGGAGAGAGTTTAAATGAGAAACTGACGGAATATAAAGACAACCGAATGCCGGAAGAAGAAGTAATGGAAATAACCAAAGGAATATTGGAAGGCTTAAACTACGCTCATGAAAACAGAGTAATACACCGGGATATAAAACCGCAAAACATAATGCTGACGAAGAAGGGTGAAATAAAACTAATGGACTTCGGCATAGCCGAGACGTTACGCAACTCGATGAGCAGATTGGACAAGACAACGAGCAGCGGAACGTTAGTTTACATGTCGCCGGAGCAGATACGGGGCAAAGACTTAGGCAGAGAGAGCGACATATACTCGGTAGGTGTAACGATGTACGAAATGTTGAGCGGGCATCCGCCTTTTTACAGAGGAGACATAAATTACCAAATATTGAACGAAGCCCCGGAGGAGATAGAATGGGTTAGCGAGGGAATGAACAGAATACTAAAGAAAACATTGGCTAAGGATTACAAAGAAAGATACAGAACCTGTAAGGAAATGAAGGAAGACTTAGAAAAAATTAATTTAGCTGAAGAAACAAGAATTAGAACAAAAGAAGAGAAAGTTGAAAAACAACCGGAGTTGGAAGAAGAAAGCAAAAATGAGGAAGAAAAAATCGATAATTCTTTAACTGTTGAAACTCCCCTAACTAAAACAACTGAAGAAAAAAAAGAGACCAAAAAGAAAAACGAATTAAAAATAGTTTTAGGGATAATAGGAATATTGGCAATTGTGATAGCGGGTATTTTAATTAATAGCAATAAAAAGCCTAAAATGATTTTTGTAAAAGGCGGAACGTTTGAGATGGGAAGTAATAACGGATATAGCGATGAAAAGCCAATTCATACAGTAACCGTAGATGATTTTTACATTGGGAAATATGAGGTAACGTTTGAAGAATTTAAGACGTTTATTGAAGCGACCGTCTACAAAACGGACGCTGAGAAAAATGGTTACAGTTGGATATACGATGGTAGCTGGAAAAAGAAAAACGGAGTAACTTGGCAAGATGACGAAAAAGGTAATAGACGTAATTCTTCTGATAATAATAAGCCAGTAATACACGTAAGTTGGAATGACGCGGTAGCGTATTGCAATTGGTTAAGCGAGCAAGAAGGGTTGGAGAAGTTTTACAACATAAACGGAAAAAATGTAACGATGAATTGGAATGCAAACGGCTATCGTTTGCCAACGGAAGCCGAGTGGGAATATGCGGCAAGGGGCGGAAATCAGTCGCAAGGTTACAAATATAGCGGAAGCGATAACATAGACGAAGTAGGTTGGTATTGGAGTAATTCCGGAAATAAAACTCATCCGGTTGGTACAAAACAGCCGAACGAATTTGGAATATACGATATGACTGGGAACGTATGGGAATGGTGCAATGATTGGTATTCTTCAAGTTATTATTCTCAGAGTCTAAGCAATAACCCGCAAGGACCAAGTAGCGGCTCCTACCGAGTTTATCGCGGCGGCAGCTGGAACTACAGTCCGAGCTACTGCCGGGTTGCAAATCGGGACTACGACAATCCGTCTGACCGCTACAACGTTATAGGTTTCCGCGTAGCCAGGACAGTTAAGTAAAATTTTGGGTTTTTAGTTTTTTACATTTTTTAATTTTGTCCGGCGTAAGCCGGACAAGATTTTGGAGAAGACAATTTATGGCAATAAAAATAATAACTCTTCCTTTTAATGAAGAGAAAGAAATGTTTTTAGAAGAAGCGATAGATAATTTTTGCCTTAACAAAAAAATAATAAAATTAAAAGAAGAATTTTTTGTTCAATCCGGCAAAGCATATTGGACAATTTTTGTTGAATATGAAACAATTTTACCCAAAATAAAAGAAGAAACGAATTTAAGCGAAGCTGAAAAAATATTATTTGAAAAATTAAGAGTTTGGCGCAGAGAAAAAGCCGAAGAGAACGGAATACCTGTTTATTTAATAAGCACAAACGAACAATTAAAAGAAATTATTAGGAAAAGACCTAAAACATTTGAGGAAATTAAACGGATAAACGGTTTTGGGAAAAAGAAAATTGAAAAATACGGCAAAGAACTAATTGAAATAATAACAAACTTCTACAAAAAATGAACGAAGATTACCCGGTTTTTAAAAAATGGTACAAAATATTGGATTGGATATTGGACAAAACAGAGAAATACCCGAGAAACGTTAGGTACAGTTTAAGCGGGCGAATAAATGACATAGCGCTTGACGTATTGGAAAAGATAATAGAGGCTATATATAGCAAGAAGAAACGCCATATATTGCAAAGCATAAACCTATATATAGAAAAATTGCGAGTGTTGTTTAGAATAAGCTCGGATAGAAAATACATTTCTCTTAAAAGCTACGAATTCATTTCAATGGAAATTAACGAATTTGGCAAGATGATTGGAGGCTGGATTAAAAGTTGCGACGCGTAAATAATATTTTTGAAGAAATTGTTTCTTTCTCAAATTTATTTAATGCTTTTAAAAAAGCGTTAAAAGGCGCTGGCAAGAACAAGGAAGCCGAGCGTTTTTATTTCAACCTTGAAAACGAGTTAATTAAATTACAAAAGGAATTAATTAACGGTAATTATGCTCCCGGCGAATACAGATTGTTTAATATTTACGAACCCAAGGAAAGAATAATTGCAGCCGCTCCGTTTCGCGACAGAGTGGTGCACCACGCGTTAATAAATGTTTTAGAACCGATTTTTGAGAAGGTTTTTATTTATGATTCTTACGCCACAAGAAAAGGTAAAGGAACCCATAAAGCGGTGTTAAGAGCGCAACATTTCCTAAATAAAAGCAAATGGTTCCTAAAAACAGACGTTAAAAAATATTTTGAATCAATAAATAAGAATTTATTGATTAACATAATAGAGAGAAAAATCAAAGACCCGCAATTAATGGATTTGATAAAAAAAATAATTTTTAACGATAGTTACAGCCAAAATGCAACCGGATTGCCGATTGGAAACTTAACAAGTCAATTTTTCGCAAACGTTTATTTGGACCGTTTGGACCATTACTTAAAGGATTTCCTCGGAGTTAAATATTACGTTCGTTATATGGACGATTTAGTTGTTTTTAATAATGATAAAAACGAACTTAAATATATTTTAAAGCTTATTAAAAAATTTTTAACGGAAGAACTAAATTTGGAGATTAAAGAAAAGGCTACGTTTATTAATAAAAGAGATAACGGGCTATCTTTTCTCGGAACAAGAATTTTTAAGAAAACAATAAGAATTAAAAGGGAGAACTTAAAACGAAGCGTTTCAAGAATAAAAAGAAGAGAATGGGAGTATAAAAACGGGAAAATTAGCGACGCTCAACTATATCAAAGCGTTCAATCAATTTTTGCTCACATTTCGTTTTACAATACTTTTTCTTTAAGGCGTTCATTGAAATTAGGCGAATTATCTTAATGCGGCTCCAACCGAGTTAATCGCGGCGGCAGCTGGAACAACAAACCGAACAACTGCCGGGTTGCAAATCGGAACAACAACAATCCGACTAACCGCAACAACGATATAGGTTTCCGCATAGCCAATACGGTTATTGAAAGAATGTTTGTTTTTACGGAAGCAAATATAAAATTAAACTGTCCAGATAATTTGCCCGCCCGCTTTTCTGCGGCGAAAATTTATTAAATTATTCGGGTTAGTAGGGAAACCGAAAATGCGAATAATTATATTTTAAGGATGAGCTAAATAATTAAAAATGAAGAATTGTTTTGAACTGTTATTGAAAGGCAAAAAGGTGAAGAGATTAAAAGGTTAATAGGTAACGCTTTTCCTCGTTACTTGGCACAAGTTACGAAAAAAATCACAGTTCAGGACAATGTGAAATTAGCTTACAGATTGTAGCACAGATTGATTAGTGAGCTTGCGAACGGTCAATCTGTGAAAAGCTGTGATTAAAAGGCGCAGAGGCGGGAAAGGAGACGAAGGGACTAAGAGACTTAGAG
>WFQV01000221.1 GCA_015486905.1 Melioribacteraceae bacterium
AAATCAATTGTACCAATAGGATTATCATTAACGGAAGTTGTAATTGAATCCCTCAAAATTAAAGCGCTTACCGGTGGTAACGAAACCACTCCGGCGGAAATACTTTCGTAAGTTAAATGTCCTTCCCAATTTCCAAGTGTATCTACAAATCCACCTCCAATTGGAACGACCTTCCAATAATTTTTTGAAAGATTAAAAGTTTTATTCAAAGCAGAAGAAGGATTAACTATTACCAAACCGTTTTCAAATTCCCTTGAATAAAGTGAGTCATCCCGTTCGACGAAATCACCCGAGGCATCCCCGAGGTCGATATCAAACTCGGGATAATATTGCAAAGCTGTATCGTAAGCATAATCGGACAAAGAAAGAACGGTATTAGGGTTTTCAATTAACAAGTAACTCGCTACGGAAAAGATTCTGGATTGAATATCGTCCATTAAGCCTTGCTTTTTAACAACGAGAACCAAATTAGAGCTGTCTCTGTTTTCTTTCATGCATTTAATTGCCTTTCGCCATTTGTGAATTCCTTTGTATCTTGCCGTGCTGTCGGATTCGAAAGCAAAATCTTCCCACATTCCGCCGTCTGTTACAGCCAAGCTTGAATCGGCTCCGGCGCCGTTGTGCAAGCCGTTAAAGATTACAATCTTATCGGGTAAGTACGATTTAATAAATTTCAGCGAGGCGTAACGGGCTAAACGCCATTGAATCGGGTCGTAATCCCAGGGCATTTCCCCTTTCTGCATCATACTCGGTTTCAACAGGTGACTTGCGGAATCGATAAACAAACCGTCGTAATTGTAATCGTTCACTTGAGCGGAAGCTGTAACGGCGTAGTAATTTATCCAATGATAAAGGGCGTCCGGCTCAGCCGGGTCAACCAAATCTCTTCCATCCATTAAAAATGACCACCACTTTGTTAGAATTCTTGTATCGTAGTTTTGATTTGCGCTATCGGTATGACAAAACATATTTTCGTGTTGATTAATAAAATCCCAATCGAATTGAGTAAAATGTTCCCATGTCCCTTGTATTGAGCGATACAGGAGTAATTTTGTGTGTGAAAAAGCATTTCTTACACTTTGGCTAAGAAACGGGGTAATTAAATAATCAAAAACGCTGTCGGCAAAGGAGATTTGAGCATCGGTAACCGCGTAAGAAATTCGCGTGCCTCTTTTTATCCCGCCGCCAAAAATTTCGAAGGCACTTACCGAGAAAATAATCAACGCCCAAAAAAGCTTTTTCATTTTTTGCCTCGCTTTTTATTTTAAGTAAATCACTTTATTAGTCACAATCGAGAAATCGGTTTTAAGGCAAATAAAATAAATTCCCGAAGCGGCGCTCATGCCCGAAGAATTACTTCCGTTCCAAACAATGCTGTGTTTGCCTTGTCCAATTTCACCTTGCACCAAATCCAGAACTTTTCTGCCGAGGATGTCAAAAACCGCAAGGGAAATTTTGGATTTTTTCGGCAGGGAATAATTAATATGAACCTGCCCGTTGAACGGATTCGGATAAACAGAGAAATCCGACACAAAAGGATTAGATTCGCTTTCCACTCCCGTTTCATCGTAATATTCGTAAGCTCCGATGTCAAAGCCCTCCCCTTGAGGCCTCGGAGTGTTAAAATAATCTGTAGGAGGAGCCATTTCACTGCTGCCGTTGTCTATTGCCGGACTTTCCGAACTTACTTTGAACCCACCGTTTTGCCAATCAATCAGCAAAGGGGAAGCTACAATCGATTTTTTTCCCCAGCCCAACGGAACATTCCCGGAATCCGTGGGAAAATAAAGCCGTTGAAAACCTTGCAAATTGAGCCTCAGTGTTGAATCTCCAAGCGCGCTCGTAATCGTCATTTCGACAATTTCCGAGGAGGAATCTTTATTCGGAGCGTAATATAAGTTATGGTCAAATAAAACATTTTCCGGCGGATGCGAAGCGGAATATCTAATTGAAGTCACATAAGGATGTTTTGTTCGCGCGGCAAAAATATTGTTTCTGAAAACCAAGTTATTACTTGTGCCTTCGGATGTCGAAATTACGCTGCACTCGGAAACCCAAATGCTTTTCCAACCGTTGTTAAAAGAAGTGTTGTTAACAAAGTATCCGTTATTGGATTTGTACACACCGAAGCCGAACCCTCGATTGTTGTAAGCCACATTATTAATAAAATGCGCTCCAC
>WFQV01000222.1 GCA_015486905.1 Melioribacteraceae bacterium
ATATTTGAAAAAAAATCCCTAAAAAAATCAAACGCCACAGTTTGCCCGCTACGCTTAGCAAACTGTGCTACAAACATACAACTATCCAACAATCCATAGTGCGGCAAGCCGCAATTAAGAATTAAAAATTAAGAATTAAAAATTTTTGTACCCCGTTATCTGTCATCCAATCATCCAACCTTCTATTCATCCAACCATGCAAGGTTTTCGATTTGGTAAAAATTAATTTGAACCACACAGAATGCGGAGTAAGGCGGACAATCCAATCATCCATGCATCCACTCATCCAATCATCCATTTATGCAAGGTTTTCGATTTTGCAAGAACCAACTTAACCTTCTTCAGTAAGCTTCTTTCCGTTTTCCACTTTAAACTAATATTGATAATAACGTCTAGCATCTTACCTCTTGCTTGTCACGACGTAGTCAAGCGAAGCGCAGAAGAAGGCGGGCGTCTCGCGTTTAACTATTTCTTATTTCTCGTTTCTTATTTCTTATTTTATCATTTTTTGCCACTGATTTTAAACCTGTACCGTTCCCCTTTCTGTTTTAAGTGTTTAAAATAAAAAAGCCGGGTGATGCCCCGGCTTTTCGGTGGATAAATTTTATTTAGAATTGAATTTTCATCTTGCGTTTTTTCACATATTCCAAAACAAACGGACTTGCAATAAAAACGGATGAGTAAGTACCGATAATAATACCAAAGAACAGGGTAAATGCAAATCCTCTTAATACGTCACCACCGAAGAAGAGAAGCACTGCAACAACAAAGAGCGTGGTTAAACTGGTGATAATTGTACGGCTAAGTGTTTTGTTGATTGCTTTGTTCATATTTTCTTCCAGCGGAGCGGTCTTGTGAATTTTGATGTCTTCCCTAATCCTGTCGAACACAACCACCGTGTCGTTAATGGAGTAACCGACCAACGTAAGGAAAGCGGCAACAACATCGATATTAATATCGAGGTTCAGGAATTTAACCCACCCGTAGAGCAGTGAGAAGAGTCCGAGTGTGATAGTAACATCGTGGAACAGAGCAACAACGGCGCCGCTAGCGAATACGAATTTGAATCGGAAGCCCAAGTAGATAAGAATTACAATTAGAGCAAGAACAATAGCAATGATAGCGTCAACCTTTAGCTCTTTCCCGATTTTGGGCCCCACCTTATCTTCTTTCAGAAGTTTAAAATGGTTATTGGGAAATTCTTTTTCGAGACTCTGTTCAATCCAATCGGAAATCCCTACGCGGACAATCATCTCTTTGTTATTGGCAGCCTGGGTAACTTTGCTTGTTTGGAACCCCGCATTGAATAGTTTATCTGTTATTTCGTTTGTTATTTTAGGATTGTCGAATTTGTAAGTTACGGAGTTAACGGTGGAATCGACAATAGTGTAATGAACATTTGGCATTATCTCTTTCATCTTGGTGTCGATTGCTTTTAACACTTTGGGGTAAACTTTCTTCGGAATATTTTGCAGTTCCGTTCTTAGAAGTATTCCGCTTTCTCCGCCGAAAGTTTTTACTTCGACTTTTCCAAGACCTATTTTGCTTACCTTCTGGCGTACTTGACTTATTACAATCGGCTTGTCGAATTGCAAAGCTATTTCCGAACCGCCTTTGAAATCGATGCCGTAAGATAAACCGCGGAAAATAATGCTAAGCACACCTATCGTAAAGAGCGAACCGGAAATCAAGTAAGCGATTTTACGGTTGCCTAAAAAGTTGAAGTTTACATTGCGGAAAGGATGTTTCCTTGCCCCTACGTTTATTTTCATTCCTTTGTAAAGCATATATTCAAAAAGGACTTTTGTAATTACCAAGGCGGCGAACAAGCTGGAGATGATACCAATCATTAAAGTCAAAGCAAAACCCTGAACAGGTCCGCTACCGAATTGGTAAAGAATAATGCCGGTGAAGAAGGTAGTAATGTTAGCATCGAATATTGCGGAGTAAGAATTTTTAAAACCACTTTCAACCGAAGCACGCATGGTTTTACCGGTGTCCATTTCTTCCCTGATTCTCTCGAAGATAATCACGTTGGCATCCACCGCCATACCAATGGTTAAAATGATACCGGCTATACCGGGCAGGGTAAGTGTGGCATGGAACGCCGCCAATACACCCATAATAAATAGAATGGTAAAGAGTAGTGCAAGGTCGGCCAGCGTACCAGCCCTGCGGTAGTAAAGAAGCATAAATATTGCGACAATAATGAAACCGATAAAAGTTGAGTTAAAACCTTTCGAGATTGAGTCTTCACCCAAAGAGGGTCCAACTGTTCTCTCTTCGATGATATCCACAGGTGCCGGAAGCGCACCGGCTTTCAAAACAATCTCTAATAGTTTTGCTTCATCCATATTTCCTATGCCGGAAATTTGTGAACGTCCTGAAGGAATTTTGTTTTGAATAACAGGGGCGGAGTAAACATAGCCGTCAAGTACAATAGCACATCTTTTCTTAATATTAGCTCCGGTTATTCTTGCCCATTCGCGAGCGCCTTCTGAGTTCATCGTCATATTTACAACCGGTGAAGTCGTTTGCGGATCAATGTTGGCACGTGCGTCGGTAATCACACCGCCGGTCAGTTCCGCTTTTTTATTCAGCATGTAAAGTTTGTAATATTGAATTCCGTTTTGCGTAATGATTGGCTTTGCGGAGAATAAAAATTGCACGTTATCGGGAATTACATTTTTAACGTCCGGCCTGTTCAAATATTTCATAACTTTTGAACGGTCTTCGGCTTTTACGAAAGCATCGGGATATTGACTTCTCGGATTAACGATTGCAATGGAATAGAAGGGATGTTTCTTTGCAAATTCCTCGCGCGTCATCTGTTGTGTAGAATCCGTTTTTGACGTGTCAACTTGTGTCGTATCTTTGCTTAACGATTTTGCTAAAACATTATCAATTTTGTTCATGATCGGAATGGCAAAGTCCGCATCTTTTACCAATTTGAATTCAAGCAATGCACGTCCCTGCAAAAGTCTTTTAGCCTCTTCCTCTTTCGAGACGCCCGGGAGTTCCACAACGATTCTGCGCGAACCTTGCTGTTGAATACTCGGTTCGGAAACACCGTATTGGTCAACACGGTTACGAATAATTTGAATTGCGCGGGTAACAGCGTCGGATTCCTGCTGACGCAGCCTTTTGATTATTTCGTTGTCGCTCTGTCTTATTGTACCGAAATAGCGGCTAAGGCGTATGCCGCGCTCTTGAAGTTTGCGTACAACGATTGAAACCAAATCCTCGTCGGAGAGTTTTGCCTCGTTATTTGCTTCTTTCATTATTTGTTTGAAAGTAGCATCCGGTTCTTTAGCGAGGCGTTCTAGCAATTTAGCTGTGTTTACTTCTAACACAAGGTACATTCCGCCTTGAAGGTCAAGTCCTAACTTAATCCTTTTCTCGCGGGCTTTTTGAAACGCTTTGTTGTTCGAGTGGATGCTGTCTTCTTTGGCAAGCAGGATATTATCTAATTTCTCTTTGGAAATTTTCGGATTTGCTTGCATTAAACTGTCTTGAACGTGTTCAAGATATTGCTTGACAACCTTGTTGTTTTGGTAATCCTGATACGTAGGCCAAAGCAAATAAATACTTAAGGCAACGGCAGCAACGATTACAATCAGTCGAAATCTTAATTCTTTCATTATCTTTTCTGCAATTAATTAATAAAACCAATTAAAAAAGAAAAGGGACTTTTAAGTTCGTCCCTTTTTAATCTATTCTCTTACCACCCAAGTTTTAACAGTAGATTCAACTGCGTGGTGGACTTTAACTTTAACCTCGTAAATTCCGAGCGCTTTGATTGGCTCCTTAATTTCAATTTTCTTTTTATCGATTTCGTAGCCTTTTTCTTTCAAAGCATCCGCAATCATTTGGGAAGTAACGGCACCGAAGATTTTATCTTCTTCGCCAACTTTAACGGGGATAGTGATTGAAACTTTTGAAAGTTCCTCGGCGAAGGTTCTGGCGCCTTCCAATGCCTTAGCTTCTTTGCGTGCTTTTTGAACTTTCTCTTCCTCCAAAGCTCTGATATTCCCTTTTGTTGCAGTGTAAGCAATATCGCGGGGTATTAAGAAGTTCATTGCATAGCCGTCTTTAACATCCACAATTTCGCCGGTGTATCCCAATTGGTCGAAATTCTTTTTTAATATTATTTTCATAACCATCTCCTAATTACTTAACAGCTTCAGAAACATAAGGCATAATAGCGAGCTGACGAGCTCTTTTAATTGCACGGACTAACTCCCTGTGTTGCTTGGCGCTTAGTCCGGTAATTCTGCGGGGAATAATTTTCCCCTGATCGGTTACAAATTTCTGCAGCATTTTTGCATCTTTGTAATCGATATATTCGTTAATTACTCTTCTAACTTTTTTGTTTTTCATTTTTATCCTCAATCTTAATTATCTTCTTTCATTAAATCCGATTCCTCGTCGGTAAGGAATTTGTCGAACGAGTTATCTTCGAAGCCGCCGCTTGTGATCGAATCTTTATTTTTGCCGTTCTCGGAATTTTCCGTCTTTGTCAATTCCTCGGGATTTTCTTCTGCTTCTTCTTCCTCTACAACGGATTCCATTTTGCTGTATTTGTTCAGGAATTGGATTCTTTTTGCTTTTATTTCGACGATGGTTCTTGTTTTATCATCGTCGGATTTAAATGTTCTGCTCTGAAGTTCTCCGTCAACTAACACAGCACTTCCTTTTTTAATCCTGTTGCGGCAGCTTTCGGCTAATTTGTTCCAAGCTACCACTCCTACGTAACAAACGTCTTCTTGCCATTGATTGTTGCTATCCTTGTAACGACGATTAGCAGCAATGTGAAAATTAACCACGGGCGTTCTGTTTGCCGTTTCACGAAATACAGGGTCTTTTGTTAAATTACCTGCAATCACAACGCAATTAACTTCCGGCATTTTCAAATCTGCCATAACATAACCTCCAACTAATCGTTCAACTATTGTTCAGCTTTTTCTTTCTCTTTAGTCTCTTCTTGCGCTTCTTGTTGAGGAGCTTCTTCAGCCTGAGAGGCTTTCTTTTTGTAATACTCGAGGGCTTTCTTGTCGAGTTTAACTGTCAGATAACGGATAATAGCTTCTTCCAAAAAGAAGAATCTTTCTATTTTGGAAATGCTTTCGGGGACGGTAGTGTAACGCAGAACGTAATAATAACCGCTTTTGCTTTTCTTAATAGGGTAAGCCAAACGCTTTCTTCCCCATTCTTCCGTTTCGGTTATTGTTCCGCCGTTTGTTTTAATCGATTCTTTAGTGCGAGAAATTGCAGCTTGGATTTGTTCTTCTTCTAATGCCGCATTGAAAATAACTACACTTTCGTAGTGATTTGTTTTCATTTGTTTCTCCCTATGGACTTTTGTTAAAAAAAGGCTCCTTAAATATTTTAAGGAGCAGGGTTAATTATTTTAAGGTACAAATATAATGCTATTTATTATTTAGTGCAAAAGTTAGTTTGGGTGAAAGTACTGCTAAATCCGGTTTTACCGCACAGGGTTAAAACCGGCAAAAGATAAAAAAATTAGAAAGAAGAAACTAGAAATGAGAAACGGTTAAACGCGAGAGGTAAGAAGCTAGACAGGTCCGCCTTCGTCTGCACTACGCTGGACTACGGCGCGACAGGTTGGATGGTTTTTTCTACCAATTTTAAAATTCCCCTCTTTCAAGAGGGGTGGCCGCCGACTAATCCCGACTTGTCGGGATAAGTCGGGAGACGGGGTGTTGAAAAATTTGAAATTTTAACTAAGCCAAACATTTCAATAGATTGTTTCGCTTCTATACCTTCTGCATCGGTTTACATTTTTTGTTGTTCACTTCTATAAACATTCGACCCCGTTGGGGTCGTAATGCTTGTCCCTGAGAACCCCGAAGGGGTTCAATGTTGGTAG
>WFQV01000223.1 GCA_015486905.1 Melioribacteraceae bacterium
ACTATTTATAGGACGCCGATTGGATAGAACACTGATGACACGGATTAAACGGATGTTCACGGATTAGTTAATTCAACATTCAAAACTTGCCTACCGGCAGGCAGGTTCAACATTCATAATTTTCTGTCCTCTGTTATCTGCTATCCAATCATTCAGCAATCTCTCTTCCTAATGAAAGTGAAATGCGGATAAAGTCGAAAAATATTTTTACTATTTTCAGCACGTTGACTGAAGTAAACGTCAATGTTGACTAACCCAATATTCCATTCTTCCAAAATTCCAACACATCCTTTATTATTTACAATTTACCATCCAGTCATCCATAAATCAATCATCCAACCTGTCACGCCGAAGTCAAGCGCAGCGCAGACGAAGGCGGACCTGTCACGCCGAAGTCCCGCGGAATTCGTTGGAAGCAATTTACCGGTTCTATAAGCTAAGGCTGATTATTTAACAGATCGTTTTCCCCTTGAATTTGCGCAGATTGCAAGCAATCTACGCTACAAAAATACAACTTGTCACTACGTAGCCTGATCTCAGTAAGAAGAAAGGCGAACCATCCATTCATGCAATCATCCATTCATGCACTAATCACGCAATTACGCAATCAAGTTACTTGTCACGCATTCAAAATTCATCATTCATAATTCATAATTAATAGTCATTCACTTCCCGCCACGGCGGTACAAGTTGTGTAACAAATTACTTGTCAGGTCGATTTCATATGATTATCGTCCTCCGAAGTTTTGTAACGATTTTTATTCGCCCAAACGTGTAAATGCAATAAATCGCGGTGAGATTTTATTTACCTGCAAATTTGATTTTAATTAAAACTCTTATTATCTATGAAACGTCAATGTTTGTTAATAACCTTTAATAATAGTAAAATCGTTTTCAGTTTTGATTATGATTGAGCAAGGGTAAAAATTTTAATTTTTTAAACTTCAAAGAACGAATGCAAAAAATCGTTTTAAGAAAGGACAGCGTGTGTTAAAAATAAAAAAGACCAAAACGTTAAAAAAAGAGCTGAAGTTTTTAGACGTTTTTGCCATTGCTACAGGCACTACTTTAAGCGCGGGATTCTTCCTTCTGCCGGGTATTGCGGCGCAGCAGGCAGGTCCGGCGATGATTCTTGCTTACATTATTGCAACGCTCCCTCTTATTCCGGCTATGTTTAGTATTGTTGAACTTGCAACGGCAATGCCACGCGCGGGTGGTATATACTTTTTCTTAGACCGTTCGCTCGGGCCAATGTTCGGAACAATCGGTGGAATAGGAACTTGGGCGGCGCTTGTTCTTAAAGTTACTTTTGCACTTATAGGAATGGGAGCTTACCTGAGCTTATTTTTCGAGGGAGTGCAGATTCTTCCCATTGCTATTGCCTTTGCTCTAATTTTGGGCGCATTAAATTTGTACGGTTCCAAAAAAAGCGGTAGCTTTCAGATTGTTTTGGTAGTTGTTCTCCTCGGCTTGCTTATCGCTTTTGTAGGCGGCGGATTTACCGAACTGCATTACGAAAATTTTCGCAATTTTTTCGCATCTGGCTTTTCAAACCTCTTTGCAACGGCGGGCTTGGTTTACATCAGTTACGTGGGTGTTACTAAAATAGCAAGCCTTTCGGAAGAAATAGAAAACCCGGAGAGGAATCTTCCTTTGGGTGTATTTACCGCGCTTGGTACTGCAATACTCGTTTACATTTTGGGTACAACAGTAATGGTAGGGGTTCTTCCGATGAATGAACTTGCCGGGAATCTGACCCCCGTAGCTTCAGCCGGAGAAAAAATTTTCGGGAAAGCCGGCGAAGTATTCCTCGCAATCGCTGCATTGGTAGCTTTCATTTCGGTAGCTAACGCCGGCACCATGAGCGCTTCACGCTATCCGCTTGCGATGAGCCGCGACCACATTGTGCCGGAAATATTTAAAAAGCTGAACAAAAAATCCACACCGGCTGTCGCAATTATCTTTACCGTAATTGTCACAATATTGATTTTAATTTTCTTCGACCCTGCAAAAATTGCGAAACTTGCCTCGGCTTTTCAATTGCTGATGTTCTCTTTTGTCTGCTTGGCAGTAATCGTTATGAGGGAAAGTAAGATCCAATCTTACGACCCTGGTTACAAATCACCGCTTTACCCATGGATGCAGATTTTCGGAATATTCGCCGCATTGTTTTTAATTGGAGAAATGGGAACAATGCCTTTGATTTTTTCAACCGGTTTAATCGTCTTTGCGATTCTTTGGTATTTCATTTACGCAAAGGAACGTGTCGTAAGGGCAGGTGCAATCTACCACATCTTTGAAAGGCTCGGGCGAAATCGTTACGATGCTTTGGATTCCGAACTGCGTGGAATACTAAAGGAAAAAGGTTTGCGTAAGGATGACCCGTTCGACCAAATTGTAATGCGTGCGAAGGTATTCGATTTTAACCGCGAAATGAAATTTGAAGAACTTATTAATTACGTTTCCGAATGGCTGTCGAAAATAATTCCTCTAACCGCAGAAGAAATTAAGAATCAGTTCCTTGAGGGAACACGCATTGGCGCTACGCCCGTTACTCGGAACATCGCTTTACCCCACTTCCGACTGGATGCGGTACCGAGAACGGAATTGACAATAGTTCGTTGTAAACCCGGAGTAAAAATTACATTGATTGACCCCCTTACGCATGAACCGGAGGAGGAACAGACGGTACGGGCTCTTTTCTTTTTAGTCAGCCCTGAAAACAATCCTACACAGCACCTGAGAATTTTAGCACAGATTGCAGGCAGAGTTGATGACGACAGCTTTCTGCCGGAATTTAAAAATGCAACAAACGAAACGGAGCTTAAAGAAGCATTGCTTCATGATGACCGTTTCCTTTCGCTTAAAGTTCAAAAAGGGACACCTACCGAGGAGTTTATAGGTAAGTCGGTTGCAAACAGCGGGCTTTCCCACGGGTGCTTGATTGCACTGATTTTAAGATTGAATAAAACAATTGTGCCGGACGGCAAGACGAAAATTTTCGAGGGGGACACACTTACCATTTTGGGTGAACCGCACTTACTGAAAAAATTTAAAGAAAAATACAGACTGCAGTGAAAAAGTTAAATTTTACACGGCTTACCGAGAAGGAAATGTTAAAACGCTCGCGGGACTTTAAAGAGCTAATGCTTAAAAGAAAAACGGTGCGGGACTTTTCAAGTGAGGATGTCGATTTCGAAATTATTGAAAATTGCATTCAAACTGCCGGCAGTGCTCCGAGCGGCGTCAACAAACAGCCTTGGCATTTCGTTCTGATTTCAAATCCCGAAGTAAAGAGGAAAATTCGTCCTGCGGCTGAAGCTGAGGAAAAGAAATTTTACGAATCGAAGGCTCCGGAAGAATGGCTGAAGGATTTGCAACCATTAGGTACGGGCACGTCAAAACCTTTCCTTGAAACCGCTCCTTATTTGATTGTCATCTTTGCCGAAAAGTACAAAAAGGAAAACGGGAAGACGATTAAAAATTATTACGTAAAGGAATCCGTCGGCATTGCAACCGGCTTTTTGATTGCCGCATTACACAATGCCGGCTTGGCTGTGCTTACCTACACACCAAGCCCAATGGAATTTCTGAACGAAATTTTAGGAATGCCTTCTAACGAAAAGCCCTTTATTGTTTTGACTGTCGGTTACCCCTCTGAGGATGCACAAGTGCCGGATATTTCAAAGAAAAAATTAGACGAGATTTTAATCCGCTTGAAATGAAACCTCTAAACTTAAAAATTTTTAACCTTGTTGTTATTGCTTTTTTCTCAACACTTATCTCTTCGTGTAATGTTCAAGCACCGCTGGATTTTGGAAGGCTCTCTTACCCGAATGTTTTGAATATTAAAAATTCCCCCTCGTCTTCCGGCGAAGATACTCTCGGCTTTTTTGCCGACGAAGGAGCGTGGTTCGGATTTGCCTTACCGAAGGACACATCGAAAAAGAAATACGATGGTTTCAAAGGTCCTTTCTTAATTGCGGAAAGGAAATGGCTTGCAAGCAATTTGTTCGATTTGAAAATTTACGATGAAAGAACACTCGAAGAACTACGCCTTTCCGAAAGCCGTTACCTCGAGAATAATTTTTACCCGGGTATCCTTTCGAGAAAGCAAGTCGTAAAAAAGTTGGTTGTCACACAGAGTTTGATTTTCTCTTCCCCCAAAAGGATAATCCTGCGCGCCGATTTTCTCAACCTTGCCGATTCGGTTAAAAACTTGAAAATCTCTTTTGCCGGAAAACTCTTGGATTCAGCATACTCTATTAGTGTAGTGAATAACCGGCTTGTTATTTCCAAATATTCAGACGATTACATTTACACAATCGATTTACCGCCGGAATACTTTTACAGCATTAAAATTGGCAGGGTAGCCAAAAGTTACGAGCTGAATATTGAAAATGACTTTCCCCTCCCGCACGGAAAGAGTTTCTCGGTTTACCTCTTTTTTTCCGAAACTCGAAAGGAAAATGTTGGCAAATTCCCGTTTGTAACAAAACCTCCGGAGGAATTCAAACTTAACGAAGCAAGGTGGAACGGCTATCTGAAGAAGGCTTTTAGCTTGAATCCAAAACGGATGAGAGCAAAGAAGTTGAAAATTTTAACTGTGAAATCTTTGATTACCCTCTTCGACAATTGGCGTGGTGAACGGGGTGCGTTGCATCACGACGGAATTTTCCCATCGTCTTCAGAGCCTTGTTTTAATGGGTTTTGGGCGTGGGACTCTTGGAAACACGCAGCAGCATTGGCTTTCATTGACCCCCATTTGGCGGAGAATCAAATTCTTGCAATGTTTGATTACCAAACAAAAGATGGAATGATACCGGATGTTATTTATGCCGATTCATCCGAAAATAATCTAAGGAACACAAAACCACCCTTGGCAGTATGGGCGGCTTACAAAGTTTTTCAAGAAAATTCCGACACTAATTTTATTCGTAAAATTTATCCCAAACTTGTTCGGTACCATTATTGGTTTTTCAAACATCGAGATGTAAACAAAAACGTACTTTGTGAATACGGCTCAAATGACGGTACCGCGCTTGCCGCCAAATGGGAAAGCGGAATGGACAATGCCGTTTGTTTCGATTCGATTAAAATGTTGAAAAGTGGTGAGCATTCTTTCTCGATGGACCAAGAATCCCCCGATTTGAACTCTTACCTTTATTTCGAGAAGATTTTACTTGCGAAACTTTCAAAAGTATTGAGCAAGAAAAAAGAAGAATTGAAATTCAAAAAAGAGGCGAAAGCATTGCGAGAAAAGATTGACAAAGAATTCTTTGATACCCGCGACGGTTATTTCCACGACAGAAAATTAAGCGGTGGATTTGTTCAAGCAAAAGGTCCCGAAGGCTGGATTCCTTTGTGGACAAAAACCGCAACGCAAACTCAAGCGAAAAGGGTTGTTGAAATTCTTAAGGACACTGCTTACTTTAATACTTACGTCCCGTTTCCAAGCGTGGCAAAAAATAACGGAAATTTTAGCCTTAATTACTGGCGTGGTCCGGTTTGGCTTGACCAAGCTTACTTTGCCGTTCAAGGTTTGCGGAATTACGGATTTAACAATGAGGCAGATTATTTTACTGAAAAAATCCTTAACAATGCCAAGGGGCTTTGTGTTAAAGGCGTCCCTTTACGTGAAAATTACTCACCGTTAACCGGTGACGGATTGAATGCAAAAAATTTTAGCTGGTCGGCATCTTC
>WFQV01000224.1 GCA_015486905.1 Melioribacteraceae bacterium
ACGGAGGGAAAGAATGCATCCTAAAATATTATTAGTTGACGACGACAAACAGTTTATTAATGATTTAACTGTTCTGCTTGAGAATGATTATTCTGTGATTTTTGCACAAAACGAAAAGGAGGCGTTACACAAACTTGAAGAAGAATCTCCCGATGTTGTTCTCCTTGATTTATTGTTTAACGACCGTGTAAACGGCTTGGATATTTTGAGGGAAATGCTTTCTAAAGACCCGAATCTCCCTGTGATAATGATGACCGATTATGCTTCTGTTGAAACAGCAATCGATGCTATTAAAATCGGTGCGTTTGACTATATCTCAAAAACTCCGAATATGAAGGAGCTTCATCTATTGATTAAGCGTTCACTTCAAAATAAGTTGAATTTTCTCCAGAAAAGTGAATTAAGGAATGAGATTGAAAGAAAATACAAGAAAATAGTTGGTGAGAGCGAGGCAATAAAAGCTACTAAGGAAAAAATTGCATTGTTTGCCGAAAACGACCGCCCCGTGTTAATCAGCGGAGAAAGCGGTGTGGGGAAGGAGCTTGTTGCAAGGCAGATTCATTTTAAATCGGGAAGAAAAGATAAACCGTTTATTGCGGTTAATTGTGCGGCGCTTCCTAAGGATTTAATTGAAAGCGAACTCTTCGGTTACGAAAAAGGAGCTTTTACCGGCGCAGTTAAGCGCAAGCCGGGTAAGTTTGAACTTGCCGCCGACGGCACAATTTTTCTTGATGAAATTGCAGAGCTTTCACCTGAAACGCAGGTTAAACTGCTGAGAGTTCTGCAGGAAAAGGAATTTGAACGCGTTGGAGGCATTAAATCTATTAAAGCAAAATGCAGAATTATTTCCGCAACAAATCGAAATCTAACAGACTTGGTAAAAGAAGGGAAGTTTCGTGAAGATTTGTTTTACCGCCTTGATGTTTTACCTGTTGTCGTTCCGCCTCTTCGCGAGCGCAAGGAGGATATTCCTCTTTTGATTAAACATTTTACCGAAGAAATTGCAAAGGATTTACATTTACCTTTAAAAGAATTTCCGCAGAAACTTATCGAAGATTTTATGAATTACTCCTGGCCCGGCAATGTACGGGAGTTACAAAATTATGTTACAAGATTTATGATTGTTCCAGGAAACGAGAATATTCTTCCTCTCGGAGTTTCTAAAAGTGATAATTATGCCGGAACTTTAACCATACCGAAAACTTGGGCGGAAATGGACAAACTGAGAAAAGAGGAAGCCGATAATGCAAGCCGTCGTGTTGAAAAAGTTTTCCTTGAAGATTTGCTTAAACGGAACAAGGGCAACATTACAAAAGCCGCTGAGGAAATAGGCATCAACAGAAGTAATCTTCATAAGATGATGAAGAAATGTGGTATGTAACAAGAAAAATCAACTTAAATTTATTCCAGGAGTCTAACAAGAGTTTTGTGTGAACAGATAGATTTATTGCTCTCATTGGTAGTAATGGATAATTTGATTGTGAATGGAATGTTGGGTTGGTCAACATTGACCTTGACTTCAGTCAACGACCCATGCAAGAAGTTAGCCCTTTTAAAATTTTGCCGATACTTTCAATTCTGTAACGTAAACCTTTCTCTTAAAAATAAATCCTGTACAACAACATCGGGAAAAAGCCTTGCTGGTAATCGGTTTTCATTTTTCTTTTGGAAGGGTCCCAAACCTGCTGAAAAACATTTTGATGATTCGTTACGTTTTGAATTTCAACAGCCCACTCCTGAAATGTAGAACCCTTATTCAAGCGGTAAGAGAGCTTAAAATCAATTCGGAAATAATCGGGATGCTTTAAGGAATTTGTTTGCGAGGTAATGTAAACCGCTTTGTTCCGCTCTACGGAAGCAACCGGGTCAATCGGAGTGTAAGGTCTGCCACCGGCGTAAACACCGCGTAAGTCAAAATTTATTCTGCTGTTTTTTGAGAGGGGAATTTCAAATCCGCCCAAAAGGTTAACCACAAAACGGTTGTCAAAAGATGTGGGATGTTCAGCGCCGTTAAAGCCCTTGTACAACGAACGGAAAAGCGAAGCCGTTGCGAGCAAATAATAATTATCGTACAAGAATTTCTCAAAAGTAAATTCCAGCCCGTAATTCCTTCCCGAGCCGAGATTTTCCAAACTGTCTATCTGCTGAATGTAGAAATATGCGCCTTCGTTCAGAATGGAGTAATCCGCATCTCCCCTTGAAACCGGCACATTGCTCAGAGCTTGGTAGTAAGCTTCGGTTTTAAACCGCATATTATTTCCGAGAATATATTGGTAACCAATAACAAACTGGTTGCTGTGAGTGAAATCCAAATTTCTGTTTGTCTCGGCAACACGTCCGTTTTTCAAATCCGTTCTGACAAAATAAATTATTTTGGGCTGCGTTTCCGAAAGAAGTCCGTAACCGAAACTAAAAATATTTTGTCCATGCTGCCATTCAAAGCCGACGCGCGGTTCCAAAGACGAGCTGGCGTTTAGTCCGTAATACTGGTAATGTAAGCCTCCGTTAATGAAAAAATTGTCCGTGAAACGATGTTTCCATTGAAAGTATCCCTGGTAAAGCGATGAAGTTCCGCTCGTGTTCGTCAAATTAAAAAAGTCATGCGAATCGCTTCGGTAAATGCTGTCGATGTAATTAACGTGAAAACTTTCCAAAATAATTCCGGCGTTAAAGTTATCTTGAGAGCTTAATTTTTGTGTGTAATCGAGTGAAAAGCCGATTGTCGTTTCCCGGTTGGCGGAGCGGTAGAATTCTGTTTTAGTCTTATTTTCACCGCTTAAAGAATCGATAGCTGTTGTGACTTTAGTCCCTGAAACCGAAACGGTCGTCCTCAGCAAAGAATTTTTATTAAAATAGTAAGCGTTGGAAAGTCCCACCACGCCCATATTCGAACCGAAGTCGGTATCCGTTCCCAATAATCCGTAGGAGGCTTCGTCCTCTTTCTTTTTGCTGTCCCACAGTTGAATAAAACTCAGCCCGCCGATTCCGAACAAAGACCAAACGCCCGTGTGTTTAGTCGGTGCGTAAACTTTGAAAGTCAAATCTTGATACTGAGGAACCGAGCTTCCGGCGAGGGTTTTCAAGCCCAGAGCATCGAATACCGCCAATGTTGAGTAACGGTAATTAATCAGGAAAGATGCGTCTTTCCCTTTGGCGAAAGGTCCTTCCGCCCCCAATTCAAAGCCGTTAAATCCGATTTGACCGACAAATTCATATTTATCGCTGTTACCGTTTCTCATTTTCAAATCGAACACGCCGGAGAGAGCGTTTCCGTATTGCGCGGGGAATGCTCCGGTTAGGAAGTCGGAATTAGCGAGCAGATTATTATTCAGTATTGTTACAGGTCCGCCCGTGGTGCCGGTAGCGCCGAAGTGGTTGGGATTCGGGATGTTTATTCCTTCCATTCGCCAAAGTAATCCCATTGGCGAATTGCCGCGGATGATTATGTCGTTACGAGAATCCCCCACGCCCATAACTCCGGCGTAATTCTGTGCCATTCGGGAAGGGTCGCCGAGGCTGCCGGCGTAACGCCTTGCTTCTTCTACGCTGAACGTACGCGCGCTTACCGCTGCAAATTCGTTAGAAGATCTTATCTTGTCGTCTTTAGCAGTAACAACCACATTTTCTAATTGAATAACTTTTTCATTAAGCTCCACGGATAAGTAAAGTTCTTTCCCTGCCGTTAATTCGAGGTTGGAGAAATATTTATCCTCGTAACCGACATAACTTACTTTGATATTCACTCTTCCAATAGGAATTTTCTCCAATCTGAAATTACCGTTAACGTCGCTCGACGTTCCGATTAAAGGATTTGTGTTCGGGATTATCACCGTAGCTCCCGGTAAAGGAAACTTTGTTACTTTATCAACAACCTTTCCCCGAATGGTTTGAGTCAATTGCGCAAAATAAATTGACGGAAGAAAAAGCAAAAGCAGAAGTATTTTCCAGCCGAATCGGGCATTCATAAAATTTCTCATTTTTTAATTTTTATTATATGATTTTTGCCTTTGTTAATCAACGGTTGTAAAAATCTATCTCATCAAAATCATTTTTTTCACGTTTGTAAAATCTCCGGAGCTTAATGTGTAGAAGTAAACACCGCTCGGTAAATTGTTCGCATTAAATTGCACAGAATAATTCCCGGGTGATTGTTTTTTGTTTACGAGCGTGGCAACCTCGCGCCCAAGCGCGTCATAAACTTTGATGGAGACTTGGACAGAACTGTCATTGCGAGGAGCTTGTGACGAAGCAATCTGTTGCTGACCATTCGATAGATTGCCACGTCCCGACAAGTCGGGACTCGCAATGACGTACGTGATTTTGGTTGTCGGGTTAAACGGGTTCGGATAGTTTTGGAATAGCTCAAATTTTGACGGCGTAACGGTCTCCCTTTCCGCTATTTCCGTAGCGCCTTGATATTCATACGCACCGATATCTGTTTCCCCATTTCTATCAAAGCCTCGCTGGTCTTCCGTCGGTACTGCTACCTCTCCGTTTGGAGATGTGTTGCCCGCATTAATAGCTACACTGCCGGATGTTAATTTAAGCGTCTGTGTTCCGTTGTTTGTGTTGTTGTCTTCCAATGTTGACG
>WFQV01000225.1 GCA_015486905.1 Melioribacteraceae bacterium
GACAAATACTCGAATGACTTCAGAATTCTTACCTCTCGCTTCTCGCGTCTAGCTTCTGGCGATTGATGATTGACGAATGATGATTTTCAGGCACGGTTTTCTGCTTACTGTTGTCTGCTAATTGTCTTTCTTTCCGAATCATTTCTAATTTGAGCAAGGATTGTTCCTGATTTCTTATTATTTTTATGAATTAAAAATTTAGGAAAATTTGGAGTAAATGTGCAGATAGATGTAAAAGGCTTAACGGAATTTAAGGACATCGTTGAGAATAGTAAGGGTGTGGTAACTTACTCCGGCACGCCGGATTGTAACGTGTGCAAAGTTTTAAAACCGAAATTAATTGATTTTTTAAGAGAAGAATTTCCGCAGATGAAATTTGCTTACATCGACGTTTCACAGGCAAGGGAGTTAGCGGGGCAGAATGCTATCTTTGACGTTCCGACAATTCTTTTCTTCTTGGAAGGTAAGGAATTTATTAGAAAGTCACGCAATGTAAATTTAACCGAGCTAAAAGAACAACTCGGCAGGGTCTACCCTTTGGTGTTTGAAAATTGAAAAGGGACAAAGAAAAATATTTTAAATTGTTTAACCGTGAAAAGCCCGTAATTGGAATGATTCACGTTCATGCTTTACCCGGCACACCCCTTTACAATAAAGAGGTAAAGGAAATTGTCCGGCAGGCAGTCGAAGAAGCGAAGATTTTAATAGGAGCGGGCGTCAAATCAATAATGATTGAAAATATGCACGATGTTCCTTATTTAAACCGCAGCGTTGGTCCGGAAGTTACGGCAGTGATGAGCGTTGTAGCAAGCGAACTACGGAATTTAACCGACTTACCCTTGGGCATTCAAATTTTAGCGGGAGCTAATAAGGAGGCTTTGGCAGCGGCAAAGGCGGCGGACTTAAATTTCATTCGCGCGGAAGGTTTTGTATTTTCACACATTGCAGACGAGGGACAAATGAACTCGGATGCGGGTAAGTTGCTGAGATACCGCAAGTTTATTTCCGCCGAGGATGTTCTGATTTTCACCGATATTAAAAAGAAGCACAGTGCACATTCAATTACGTATGATATCAATCTAACAGATACACTTAAAGCGGCGGAATTTTTCTTAAGCGACGGTATAATAATTACCGGGAAAGCAACCGGCGAGGAAGCTTCCCTTACGGAAGTAAAATCGGCGTACGAAGTTGCGGAAATACCGGTTCTCATCGGCTCGGGCTTAAATCCCGAAAACGTAAATCGGTATCTGCCTTACGCGGACGGGCTAATTGTGGGTTCGTACTTCAAGAAAGAAGGCAAGTGGTTTAATACGCCGGATGAAAAAAGAATTAAAAAATTTTTAGAAGCAATCGGAGAGTAAATCTTTTTAAGGTATTTCTATTTGTTAATGCTGCCCAACGCTTTCCTAATTAAATCTTCAATTGAAATTTCAGATTCAACGGTTAAAATTCCTCTAACGATTTTCTCGGCTTGTTTTTGATTGTAGCCCAAACTGACTAATGCCGAAACCGCATCGGAGCGGACTGACGGGAAAGGTTCCGTTGTGCCGGCTACCTCTTCCACTTTTTCAACTTTGTCCCGCAGTTCCACAAGCAGCCTCTCGGCGGTTTTTCTGCCGATACCGGGAACGGCAATAATTCTTGAAATATTACCTTCCGAAATGGCGTATTTTAATTCTTCGATTTGAATCCCCGAAAGAATGCTCTGTGCCAACTTAGGACCAATTCCGCTTATGCCGATTAACAATTTGAACATTTCCTTTTCCGCATTTGTAGAAAAGCCGTAAAGCGTGAGTGAATCTTCTCTTACGCTAAGGTAAGTGTAGAGTGAAATTTCGTCCGAGTCCCCGAGGGATTCAAACGTGGTTGTTGTAATGTTAACTTCAAAGCCCACTCCGTGGACGTCAATCACAATAGCGGTAGGATGCTTTGAAATAATTTTTCCTTTTAACCGTGCAATCATTTTCCACCTCTAACTGTAGAGTTCTCTTTCAACGGCTTCGCAAAGGATGTGTGCAACGGTGATGTGCCCCTCTTGAATTCTCTGCGTGTTTTCCGTTGGAATAATAATTGGAATATCAGTTAAATCCTTTAGCTTTCCTCCTCCGCCACCGAGGAAGCCGATTACTTTCATTTCTTTTTGATGTGCTTTTTTTACCGCTCTAACAACGTTCTCGGAATTTCCGCTTGTTGAAATTGCAAGCAGAATGTCGCCTTTATTTCCGAGTCCTTCTACGTTTCTAGCGAAAACATTTTCGAAGCCGATGTCGTTACCCCCGGCCGTAAGATTAGATGTGTCGGTTGTTAAAGCTATTGCAGGAATTGCCGGGCGGTCTAAGTCGTGACTTAAGCGAATCATAAATTCCGCCGCAATGTGCTGGCTGTCCGCCGCACTGCCGCCGTTGCCGCAAATAAGTAATTTGTTGCCTTTACGAAAACTATAAGCGAGCAGTTCTATTGCCTCTGTTATTTTGCCGGAACATTCATCAATAATTTTTAATTTGATTTCAGCGCTTTCTTTGAGAGATGCGGAAATAAAAGCATCGAATTTCATTTTAAACCTTTAGTTATTTTTGAAGTGGACAGCCTCGGCGAAGTCCTTAATTTTACCCCAATTCTCCGGCTCTTCGAAATAATTTCCCGTTACAATAAAACTTGCGCCGCTTTCAACTTTTTCACGAGCTTCGTTGGCGGTAGTAATTCCTCCGCCTACAATCACGGGAATATTTACTTGAGATGAAACGAGTTGAATCATTTCGGCGGGGACGGAATTTTCCGCGCCGGAACCGGCTTCGAGGTAAACCGATTTCATCCCGATATATTCCGCAGCCAAAGCTGTTGATAATGCAATTTCGGGTTTGTCTCGAGGAATCGGTCTGCTGCCGCTAATGTATTCCGCCGTTGTGGTTTTCCCCGATTCAATCAGCATATAGCCGCACGAAATAGGCTCGATTCCCATTTGTTTGATTATCGGAGCAGCGAGTACGTGCTTGCCGAAAATCTGCTCGGCGTTTCTTCCGCTAATTAAAGAAATGTAAAGTACTGCGTCGGCTAAGGGAGATAATTGCTCAACTCCGCCGGGGAATATTATTGCGGGGATATTCGTCCGTGATTTAATAATTTCAATTGTTTCGCTCAAATCACCTTTCGTTAATAAACTGCCGCCGATTAAGAAAGCATCCACTCCGGCGTCGCGGCAAATATCGGAAAACTCGGCAAGTTTTTCCCCTTCAATCTTATCGGGATCAACAAGCAGCAAATACCCCGCACCCTTTTTGACCGCTATGTCTTTTAAGTAAGGAAATACTTTCATTTTATTATTTGGAAATCGATAATTGTCAAAAATAATAAACTTTAATTAAATTAGCACGCTTTAATTTTCAAATTAAACAAAAATAAGTAAAAGAATTTGGCAAAGAGAGAGAAAAAAGAGGAATTACCTCTTTACTGCGATTACACTTGCAAATATGCGGAATTTGTTGACCCTGATGCCGTGGGCGCCTGCCGACGCGATTTAGCCGTCTGGTGTAAAAAATTCAAACGTTACAACAATAAAAACAACAAATGTTTGGGGCGGAAATAACCAACAATCCTTTGGTACAGATTTAGAATTGGTGGCAAAAAATAAAAAAATAAGAAAGAAGAAACAAGAAATCCGACTACTCCCGACAAGTTGGGATTCGGTGCGACAGGTCCGACTTCGTCCCGATAAATCGGGGCTACGCCGTGACAGGTCCGCCTTCGTCTGCGCTGCACTTGACTTCGGCGTGACAGGTTGGATGATTGGATGAATGGATGATTGGATGGTTGGATGATGAATTGTGAATGGTAAAAGGAGTGTTGGAATATTGGAATGTTGGAATAATGGAATGTTGGGTTTGTCGGCATTGCGTTTATCTTTAGTAAACTCTAACTTTAACTTCATTCAACTTTGATGTTAATTTTACTCAATATTGCCGTTGACTTCAGTCAAC
>WFQV01000226.1 GCA_015486905.1 Melioribacteraceae bacterium
AAATATCATTAAATTGCTTTTCCGAATAAAATAATTTGTTCAATTAACAAAATTCATGTTGACTTTTTTAAAGAATATGTTTATTGTTGAAATACTTTTTAATTTTAAAAATTCAATTGAAAACAATTTAATTTAATAACACTTTGGAGGTTATTTCACATGCAACTCACAGCGATTTACGGTTTCATGACCAATTTAATTGCCCAAGCGCAAGAAACAACTACTTTGTCTTACTTGCAAACGCAGTTCGAGAAAGGCGGCGTGTTTATGTGGTTCATCTTGGCTGCTTTAGTAATTGGGCTGGCATTTTCTTTCGAAAGACTTTGGACTCTTTCAAGAGCGTCGATTAACACTAAGAAATTTATTCTTCAAATAAAAGATGCATTGACCGAAGGCGGTGTTGAAGAAGCAATAAAACTTTGCGAAAACTCACGTGGCTCAATTGCGTCGGTTTTTCATGCCGGTCTTTTAAGAGCCGATGAAGGTGTTGAAGCTGCTGAAAAGGCTATTATGGCTTACGGTGCTATTGAAATGGGATTCTTAGAGAAAGGACTTATCTGGATTTCAACAATGATTTCCATCGCTCCTATGTTAGGATTTACCGGTACGGTTCAAGGTATGATTCAAGCGTTCGATGCTATCGCAGAAGCCGCTCAAATTTCACCGGGTATTGTTGCCAGTGGTATTTCCGTTGCTTTGTTGACTACTTTGTTTGGACTTATCGTTGCAATGATTCTTCAAATATTTTACAACTATTTTATTGCTAAAATAGATAAGATTGTTGCCGATATGGAAGAGAGCTCAATTGAATTAATTGATGCACTTTATGAGCTAAGTACGAAAAAATAATTTTAAAATTTATTGAGTGAAGAAAAATGGTTAAAATAAAAAAGAGAAAATTAGAAGGGGCTGAAATACCCACCAGTTCAATGGCGGATATTGCGTTCCTGCTATTGCTTTTCTTCCTCGTTGCTACTACTATTGACGTCGATACTGGTATCGGTCTTACTCTGCCGGAATATGTTCCCCCCGAACAGCAAACTTTTGCTAAAATGTCGAAGGACAGAATGGCGGCACTATTGATAAATCAAAACGGTGATGTGCTGTTGAACAAGAAACAAATTTCAATTCCGCAAATCAAGGATAATTTGGTTGCGAGAATTAGGAGTAAGATTGATTTACCTAAGAATAAAAAGTTAGTAGTTTCCGTTAAAACGGATAGGAAAACGAATTATAATTTGTACATTCAGGCTTTGGATCAAGTCAAAGGAGCGTATTTCCAAGTTAGGAAAGAATATGCCGAAGCACACTTCGGTAAAAAGGTCTCCGATTTGAGCAAAGAAGAAATGAAAGAACTCCGCGATAAAATACCGATTATTATTTCCATTGCGGAGCCTGAAGTAGTAAAGAAATAATTAGGGGTTTACAATGAAATTCGAAAAGAAAAGAGCTACTTCTAAACAGGAAATTCCGACAGCGTCTATGCCTGATATTGTTTTTATGCTTCTTCTCTTCTTTATGGTTTCCACTACGCTTAGAGAAGTTGACGTAATGGTTCAGTTCAAACTGCCGGAAGCAAAAGCAATAGAAAAGATTGAAAATAAACGTTTGATTTCTTATATCTGGGTCGGTCACGATGGTAGAATTCAGCTTAATGATAATATTGTTAAGATTAAAGATATTCAAGATATTATGTACAAGAAAAGGGTTGCATTACCAAATGTAATTGTTTCCCTTAGGGTTGACAAGGATTCGGATATGGGAATAGTAACAGATATTCAGC
Source organism: Melioribacteraceae bacterium (assembly GCA_015486905.1). Lineage (GTDB taxonomy): Bacteria > Bacteroidota > Ignavibacteria > Ignavibacteriales > Melioribacteraceae > WFQV01. The sequence continues at coordinate 1,784 of WFQV01000226.1, forward strand.
AGGAATTGAGGAAAGCCGATTGTAGGAGGATCAATTATTCTGCTCGTCTCAAGGAATGAGATTGCTAAAAAGAACAAAGAAGGCAGGTCTATTTTTGTAGCCTGCCTTTTTTTTTGAAGGAGATTAAGTTATGGGATTGAAAGAAAAAATTAGCGATGATTTAAAAGCGGCAATAAAAAGCGGCGATAAAGTAAAATTAAATACTATTCGTTCAATAAGAGCGGCAATTCTTGAATTTGAAAAAAGCGGAAAGGATAAAGAACTTGACGAAGCCGAGGGAATGAAAATCTTAACCTCCGCTGTTAAAAAAAGGAAAGAATCAATAGAGCAGTACGAAAAAGCAGGGCGGACGGATTTAGCCGATAAGGAAAAAGCCGAGTTGGAAATAATCCAAACATATTTGCCCAAACAGCTGTCGGTCGAGGAGGCGGAAGCGGAAATTCGCAAAATTGCTGATGAGATTGGCGCATCAACAAAAGCGGATTTTGGCAGACTGATGCAAGCCTCGGTTAAGGAATTAAAGGGACGTGCCGAAGGGAAACTAATTAATGAAATTGTGCGGAAAATTCTTTCTTAAGCTGTATTGGACTATGTTGATTACATATTGATTTTCTTCCTTCTCATAGGGTTCATCTTAGGATTTAAAGACGGACTGATTAGAAAAGTAATTGGATTTATCGGCCTGCTCTTAGCAATATTTCTTGCATTTAATTTTGCCGATGAAGGGGGGAAAATACTTGCTCCTATTTTTAACGGGGAACGGGATTTGTCCGTAATTGTTGCGGGGATAATCATTTTCTTTCTCACAATTTTGATTGTGGCAATATTAAAAAGGATTTTGCACCCTGTCGATAAAGTTAACCGATTTATGAATCAACTATTGGGCGGCATATCAGGCCTTATTCAAATGGTTTATTTTCTAAGCGGTGTTTTAATTTTACTTTCCATTTTTAATTTTCCACATCAGAAGGTAAGACAAAATTCTTATCTTTACGAGCCGGTTTACAAAGTGCTTCCCGTTACCATAGATCTTATCCTTGGTGAAAATTCAAGCGCAAAAGAATTTTTAGATAGTTACATTGGTAATAATAATTTAAATAATCCTTAAGCTATGTTTGACGATTCTGTTTTGGAGCTCCTGGAGTTCCCGAAAGTTTTGGAATATGTTGCGAAATATGCCTCGACGGAATTGGGGAAAGAGAGGGTTCTGAAACTTAAACCTTTAAATAATTTAGATGCTATTGTAGAAAAGGGCAAATTTGTAAAAGAAGCCGGTGAAATATTAATCGAGAAAGATTACCCGCCAATTGCTTATTTACCGAATTTGAAAGATGTTCTTTACAAAAGTCGAATTGAGAATGCAGTGTTACGAGCCGAAGAAATTCAGAACATTTTGTCTTTGACGGAAAGTTCACGCAGGATTTATTCCTTCTTCAAGGCTGTAGAAGCAAATTGCCCGGCGCTTAAATCCTTTGCGGAAAGATTGATTGTGGACAAAGTTTTTGAGCATCAGATAAAAAAGATTTTTACGGAGAGCGGAAACGTTGCCGACTCTGCCTCTAAAGAGCTTCGTAGAATTAGAGATGAAATAAGGGAAAAATCGGAACGGCTTAGAATTACCGTTGAAAAAATTTTACGGCGTTTAAGCGATACCTATTTAGTGCAGGATGAATACATCACCCAGCGTGACGGAAGAATCGTTCTGCCCATTAAGGTAGAACACAAACGACATGTCAGGGGCTTTATCCATTCGGAATCCGCTACGGGGCAGACGGTTTACATTGAGCCGGAGGAAACCCTCGAACTGAACAACGAAATTCTTTCCCTTAAGTTTGCCGAGAAAAGAGAAGTTGAGAGAATACTAAAATCCCTGACAAAGATAATCGGTGAAAAGAGCGCCTTACTTTTAGACTCTCTCGAAATTATTTCATTTTTGGACGAGCAATTTGCAAAAGCAAAATATTCGGTTGAAATAATAGGAGCTTTCCCTAAGGTTACGGATTCTCATTGGGAAGAACTAATCGAAGCGAGACATCCGATATTGCTGAAAAAATTAGGGCGTGAGAAAACCGTACCGTTGAATATTAAAATTGACAACGAGCAAGTTATCATTATTACCGGTCCTAATGCCGGTGGTAAAACTGTTGTGTTGAAAACATTCGGACTTTTGCATTTAATGGTTTACGCAGGTATTCCGATTCCCGCTCATCCGGATTCAAGTATCAGACTTTATGAAAAAATTTTAATCGACATTGGGGACAAGCAGTCAATTGAAGATGACCTTAGTACCTTCAGTTCGCATTTGTCCAATATTAGTAACATTTTGAAAGTTGCGGACTCCAAAAGCCTAATATTGTTGGACGAAATAGGTACTGGCACCGATCCAACCGAAGGTTCGGCGCTTGCTTCGGCGGTTTTGCTAAAGTTAAAAGAGAAAGGCTCGTTGACCCTTGCAACAACGCACCACGGGAATTTAAAAGTTCTTGCAAACGAAACGGAAGGATT
>WFQV01000227.1 GCA_015486905.1 Melioribacteraceae bacterium
ATGCTGTTTTACTCGTTGTGGCGGATTCGTCCGAATCTTCCCCGGGAAGGCAAGGCTTTTTAATGGCGGTAAACTCACAAGGAGAAACAATAGGAACCGTAGGCGGAGGAATGCTGGAATTTAAAATGATTCGTGAAGCACTGACTATGTTTAAGGAGAAAAGAAAAAGCGTACTAAAAATATTACATCACGATGCCGACTCGGAAGGAGAAAAAAGCGGTCTGATTTGCGGCGGAACCCAGAGTATCGTTTTAACGCTTCTGACAAAAAATGAAATTGAAAAAATTAACGAAATTGTTAACGCATTGGAGAATAACGTCCCAAGGCTTGTTATTATTACACAAAACGGCATCGATGTTCGTGAAACCACTGAAAATATTGAAGGAACTAAATTTAATGTTTTAGAGAACGGTGGTTACAAGTATTCGGAATTAATCGGAGCAGCGGAAACGGTTTACATTGTGGGGGGAGGGCACGTGGGGCTGGCACTTTCTAAATTAATGAAATTTTTGAATTTCCGAGTGGTTGTATTCGATGATAGGAAAAACGTTTTTACACTTAAGGAAAACAACGCGGCGGACAACAAAATAATAACTTCGTACGAAAACGTAGGACGTTTCATTCCAGAAGGAGATTTTTCTTACATTGTTGTCGTTACTGCCCGGCACATGGGTGACAAGGTCGCACTGAAATCCGTAATTAAGAAAAACGTGAAATACATCGGCGCACTGGGAAGTAAGAAAAAGGCGGAAACAATTTTTAACGCATTGAAAGAAGAAGGAATTGACGAACCGCTTTTGCAAAAAATTCATTCACCGGTTGGTTTGAGCATTGCTTCCGAGACGCCGGAGGAGATAGCCGTTAGCATTGCCGCCGAAATAATCAAAGTAAAAAACAGCCGATGAATACCACCCCTTACAAAAGAGATTTTATTATTTTGATATTTTATTTTTTAACAAATATTTTTGAAAATGAGTGACAAACTGTACACGTATCCGATTGAAAAAATATTAAGGTGGATTCTTACCGATTTGGAAGGGGGTAAAATATTCGGTATTCACAAAGAACTTTTCTTTGAGCCTAATCCCGAACATCCGTTTAGATTTTACAGATACGGGCAACTGCTCGAAACACCTTTGGGCGTTGCCGCAGGTCCTCAAACTCAAATGGCGCAAAACATTGTGCTCTCTTGGTTAATGGGCGCAAGGTACATTGAACTAAAAACCGTTCAAACCCTCGACGAACTTGAGGTTTCGAAACCTTGCATTGAGATGTACGACGAGGGCTACAACTGTGAATGGTCTCAAGAGTTAAAAATAAAGGATTCGTTTAACGAATATCTAAACGCTTGGATTATTATTCACATGCTTAAAGATGTTTTGAAATTCGGCTCGCCGGAGGAAGAAGGATTTATTTTTAACTTAAGCGTCGGTTACGACTTCAAAGGAATTCTTTCAAACAATGTACAATGGTTTTTGGACAAAACTCAAAATTGTGAAAACGAACTTACAGAAAAAATAGAACGGCTGTCGGCTATTTACCCGCGGGTAAAAGAGCTTAACATTCCTTCCAAAATTTCAGACAACGTTACACTTTCCACAATGCACGGATGTCCGCCGAACGAAATAGAGAGTATTGCAAAATATTTGATTGAAGAAAGAAAATTAAACACAACTATTAAACTAAATCCTACTCTGCTTGGACCCGACAGCGTACGAAATATTTTAAATGAGAAATTGGGTTACGAAACCACAGTGCCGGATGAAGCATTCGAGCACGATTTGAAATTTGATGACGCAGTTAAAATAATTAAAAATCTTAGTGCGGTTGCAAAACAAAACAATGTAGAGTTCGGGCTTAAATTGACAAACACACTCGAGTCAACTAACGGCACAAGGGATTTGCCCCGCAACGAGGAAATGGTGTACATGAGCGGTCGAGCCCTCCACCCAATCAGCATTAACCTTGCAAGCAAATTACAAAATTATTTCGACGGCTGTTTGGATATTTCCTTTTCGGCCGGGGCGGATGCTTTTAATGTTTCCGAAATTTTAAAATGCAACCTGAAACCTATTACCGTCTGCTCGGATTTACTTAAGCCAGGCGGGTACACAAGATTAGCACAATATTTTGAGGAATTGGAGAAAGCATTCAACAAAGTCGGGGCAAATTCAACCGAAGAGTTTGTAATAAATACTGCGAAAGGGGGAACATTAAAAGAAGCCGCCTTGGAAAATTTAAACGCTTACGCATCGGCTGTGCTTGAAAACGAGCGCTACGCTAAAAAGTCGTTTAAATACGAAAACATCAAAACAGACCGCGAACTCACTCCTTACGATTGCATTCACGCACCGTGCATTAACACTTGTGCTATTTCGCAAGATGTGCCTGATTACATGTACTACACTTCCAAGGGGGATTTTGAAAAAGCCTACGCTGTTATTACAAAAGCAAACCCGCTTCCCAACATAACCGGCATGGTTTGCGACCACCTCTGCCAATCCAAATGCACTCG
>WFQV01000228.1 GCA_015486905.1 Melioribacteraceae bacterium
AAAAAAACTTACTAAGTCAATGATTTAAATCAAAAAAGCCGGTACTTATTAAAAGTAACCGGCTTTAGTAATGAAATTTATTTGCTTTCTAATAAAGATTCGACAAATAATTGTGCAACTTTTTTCCCTCCTTGAAGGTTAAAGTGGATATGGTCTTGCGAGGCCAAAGGCGGGTTGTTCGTTACCCACGTGTGCATGCTGTTTATTCCGCCCATTGCTTCGAACAAATTCCAATAAGCAACGTTGGCTTTCTTAATAATTTCAAGTTGGGCTTTTAACAGTTTGAATATCGTCGGATCTGTTACAAATTTACCGTTTATGCGAATGCTTTTATCCTGTGTGCCAATCATTAAAATTGAAGCATTTGGGAAAGCTTCTTTTAAGTGTTTAATCACGGAGACCATTTCTCTAACGTACCAATCGTAGTTTCTCTTTATCATTGGGAGCGCATTCAAACCGAATTCAAGAATAATAAGTTTGTAATTTAAATATTTCCCGAAGTCTTTAAGTGTTCTAACCGGTATCTCTTTAATATCTACACCCGAGTTACCTCTAAGCGGGAAATTGTCCAAATAAACACCGTTGCCGTTTTCCAAACTTACGCCGTAGAAATAGGAGTTCGTGCCGGCGGGAATATTAACCCTGAATTTCCTAACCGGTCTTTTAGATTTAACAACAGCCTCCTGAATATCGGCGCCCCTTTTAAGTCTTATTGTTCCGCGCTTTTTATTGCCAAATTGATAATTAATTTCTCCGCTTTTTGCGTTGCTGTAAAAAATTCTTGCTAATTTGTAAGGAGCCGAATGGGGATAAAATCTTGTCGCTTCAAACAGAGACCAGCAAGCACCTTTGGGAATAAAAATTTCGCCGCTTATGCCGAATGAGTAATCGTGTGGATTGTTTGTGTAAATGCTGTACATTTGCCAATTATCGGAGAATGATTGCTTTGTGCTTATTCTAAAAGTAATATCTTCTCTCCTCATCGAAAGCCAGCCAACACCCTTACCGCCATATTTCTTCTGAAGCATTTCTCTAATGTCGGCGGAAATCAAATCCCCCTCGATGCCGGAATCGCCGAAATGAGCTATGCGTACAATCGCTGTTTTGCTTCTGTCCAAAGCGTTGAAAAATTTTTGCATCTCATTTAGATTACCAACTATTTTCTGTAACTTGGTTTTAGGTCCTCTGCTACTATATCCATTAGGATTAAAGAGAGAGCTAAAATTAAAGAACCCGGCTGCGAGAACATTGTTTTTAAAATTCACCATCGATTCTTTCTTTTCGGTTTCCTTTGAGGTAGTGTCTTTGCTCTGCTTTAACATTTGCTCGTATTCTTTCAAGTAATTTTGATATTCGGTATCGCTCTTTTCTTCCGTACCCGCTTGATTTGAAGTAACTTTCAAATCCGAGAGAATATCGACATGTTTCAATTTAATGCCGAAGAGACTAAGGTCATTCGGAAGCAGCGATAGGAACAGCGCAAAGACAATTGTCAGAGTAATTATCTTCAAAGGTTGATTAATCTTGTTCTTTTCCATTTTTAGGTTCCTCTTTTTATATTTAATTCTTGTAAAACTTTTAGTACCTCTTGTATCCAAATTCTGTAGCCTTTGGATTTGTAATGAGCGCCATCCCAAGTTAACGATGGAATTAAAAATCCGTTTCTGCTCATTTTCTTATTGAGGTCAATATATTTAATGTGGTTCTTCCGGGCAAATTCTTTTAGCATCTTGTTTAATCTTTTAATTTCCATATTTCTTTCTTTGTTCACGTCTCTTGCTTTTAAACTCGGACGGTGTTCCTTAAGCCATTCCGTTCCCAAAATGGGGCTAACGTAAACCGTAGATTGAATCACCGGAATAATCCCGTGTCTTTGTAATCCCTTAATAATCTCAACGTATTTTTGAAAAATCTGTTCGACAGGCATCCAGTTGAAAATATCATTAACTCCCCCTTGAACAAAACAGACCTTAGGATGTAGTTTGTAAACATATTCCATTCTGTTTAAATAGCCGTCGAGAATGTCGCCTGGAATACTGCGTTTGACAACACGTTTGTCGCCTAACAAATCGCTCCACTCGGCACCGTCGGTGCGGGAATCTCCCAGCATTACTATTGTTGCACGCTTAATCTTCGACATACGAAAGAGCTGAATGTAGCGACGGTAAAGCGGATTGTTCAAATAAAGACGGTTATCCGGCTTGATGCCCTGTGCATTAATATTTTCACCGGTTAGTAGTGTCAAGATTAAAAAGATGAAAATAACTGAAATTTTTCTTATAATCATTTTAGAAATTAAAATTTTTCCCGTTTTTTATATAAAAATAAATTAATTTGGTTTTTAATTTAAGGAGAACAAATGAAAGTTCCAATTAAACCAAATAGCAGCCAAAAATCTCCCGCAACTAACAAATCCAAGAAAACCGAGAATTACGAATTACTTAAACAACGGATGTTAGCAGATGTTCTCGGTAAAATTCAATTACCTGTTTTAATTGTCGATTCCACGCAAAAAATCATTTATTTCAATGAAGCCGCAGAGAAATTTTTAAATATCTCAAAAGAAGTAATTAACAAAAAGTATTCCAAAATAATAAAGCGCGGAAAAAGCCTGAAAGAAGCAATAAAAGACTTGTTACAAAACGGGAAACGTATTAAAAAAGTACAGCTCAAGTACGAAAACGAAGACGTTTTTTTTGTAGAAACATTTTTACGTAAATTAAAGCTTCCAGGCAAGAACAAGTGGTATGTGGTATTTGAATTACATCCGGAACAAAAAATTGAGGGGAAAGAAAAGTTTCAAGATGAGGACGGAAAGACTCGGAGCAAAGCACAAACAAAAAAAATAATAGAGCGGGAAAAGAGTTTTCGTGCACTGATTGAAAATTCACGTGATGTGATTATGCGTTTCGACAGGAACTTTAAACATATTTACGTCAATTCGGAAATCGAAAGGCAATTAGGCATTTCACCTAAAGATATGATTGGGAAAACGCACCGGGAACTCGGCTTCCCGGAAGAACTCGTTGAAAAATGGGAACCCGGTTTAAAGAAAGTTTTTGACACGGGCAAGGAAAATAGAATGGAATTCCAACTGCCCAACGGGATTTGGATTGATTGGCTGATGGTGCCGGAGTTTGACGAAAACGGAAAGGTTAAATATGTAATTACTTCCGCGCGGGATATTACAAAAATAAAGCAATATGAAGATGAGATAGTTGAACTGAATAAAAAATTAAAACAGAAAATCTCGGAGCAAACTCAAAAATTAAAGGAACAGAACGCTAAACTTTCGGCGGAAATAAAAGAACGCAAAAGAGAGGAGGAGCGACTGTCAAAAAACGAGAAGAAATTCAGAGACCTTTTCGAGCTTTCGGCAAGCGGGATAGTGGTGATTGATATTGATGGCAAGATATTGGAGACGAACCGGAGGTTTTGTAAAATAATAGGCTATTCCAAAGAAGAACTTTTAAAAATGAGCGTTTTTGACATAACTTACCCGGGCGCCGAATACGAAGCGAAGAAAAACTTGTCCCTCTTAAGACAAGGCAAACTATTACACCACACGGTAAAAGACGTTACCAAATTCAACGAAGTCGTTTTCCTTGAACTTTACGAAAAGATGATTGAAGACGAAAACGGCAATGAGAGAATTTTTATTACTATCAACGATATCACCGACAGAATAAAAGGCGAAAGGGAGCTTGTACAAAAAGACATTATGTACAAAAGTTTGTTTGACTATTCTCCGAACGGAATAATACTTGAAAATTCCGAAGGTGATATTTTAGCAGTAAACGACTCTCTCTGTAAATCTTTAGGATATTCTAAGGAAGAACTGATTGGGAAACATATTAGCATATTAGCTCCGGAGGAAGATGAGGAGTTTGTTTTGAACAATATCCGTTCGATAATGAGCGGAAGAGTTCTGCAGCACCGGGTTAAATCAAGAAAGAAAGACTACACATTCAGAATGTTCGACCTGAGCGAAATTAAGATTCCGCTCGGGTCAGAGGAAGAAGGTATTTTGGTTATTGCGAGAGATATTTCGGATGTTGTTGAAAGAGAAAAGAATTTAATTAAAGCAAAGGAAGCCGCTGAGAAAGCGATGAAATTTAAAACCGAATTCTTAGCTCAAATATCCCACGAAATTCGTTCTCCCATTAACCTTGTGCTTAGCTACATAAATTTGCTGAAAGAAGATTTGGGCGATAATTTGACCGAGCTTCAGGAAGTTAGCTTTAACGGAATTGAGAGTGCAGGTCAAAGAATATTAAAGACAATCGAATCCGTTCTTAATGTTTCCGAAATGGAGGCAGGGCTTTACGAACCGAAGTTCAACAAAGTTGATTTCAATACAATACTGACAAAATTAAACCTTGAATATTCACATTATGCGGAGATACGGGGGTTGGGATTTGTTTTTGAAAAAAATGCCGAAGAAACAGACGTTTTAGTGGATGAATATTCCGCCGCCCAAATTATTTCCAACCTCTTGGATAATGCTATTAAATACACAAAGGAAGGGAAAGTTATCTTACGTACTTTTAACGAGGAAAGCTTTTTAAAGGTTCAGGTAGAAGATACGGGCATAGGTATCTCGAAAGAATTTTTACCCAAATTGTTTGAAGCATTCGAACAAGAAGACAGCGGAGACGAAAGACGCTACGAAGGCACCGGGCTTGGTCTTGCATTAGTTAAGAAATATTGCGAAGTTAACAAAGCTACAATAGAGGTGGAAAGCGAAAAGAACGTCGGCAGCAAGTTTACCGTCGCCTTTAACAAAAGTCTTTGATGATCCCCTTGAAAGAACAGTTGGCTTGGCTCGGAGAGGGCATAAATAAACGGCTTTACTATTTACTCGCTCTGTTTTTCCTCTTCGTTTTTATCTTCGCTTCCTTGTTCGCCTGCCGGGGTAATATCCTCAAGCAGATTTCTGTAACGCTCTATTTTCCCTTTAAGCGATTTTTCCATTTCCACTAACTCGGAAAGTTTCGAGGAATAATCCTCTTTTTCAATTTCAATATTTGCCGTTTCCTTTCGGATATTCTCAAGCTCGGTACGTCGTTTTTCTATCTCTTTTAAAAGTTCTTCCAGTTTCTTTTCGTTCTCTAATATTTCGGAAGTAATAATCTCTTTCTGCTTTTCTATTTCGGAATAATCTTTCCCCGCTTGTTCAATAAGTTTTTGCAAATCTTTTTCCAAATCCATATTGGCATGTCGTATTTCCATTGCGTTGTTCTGGAGCGAGCTGTATTCTATTTTCTTTTGTGTCAGCCTATCGAGTAAATGTTCGTGGATTATGCTCAGCTCTTTTTCGTGTTCGCGTAAGCCGATTATGCTTTCCTCTAAATTCACCTTTTCCTTTTTCATTACTTTAATCAGGCTGCCGTATTCTGCGATCTGAGATGATTTTTCAAGGAGTGTGCGTTCTTTTTCGTTAAGTTCTTTCTCCTTATTGAGAATTTCTTTTTTAATCAGATTTAATTGCGAGGAGGCGTCTTTTAAATGTTCGCTGAAATTATTAAGCGTGTAGGAAAGTTTATCCTCTAAGCGTAAAGCACTTTCTTCGGCTTCGTACTTCCTTTTCTCGTGTTCTGCAATGCTGTTTTTCAGATTCTTTAACTCTTCGTTCGATTTTTCAATTACGTCCCTTTGGGAAATTATTTCCTCGTGAAGTTGATTCCTTGTGTTCTCAAATTTGTTTATTTCGGTTTCGAGGGCAAGTCTCCTTTCCTCCAGTTCGGCTATTTCCGATTTGAGGTCGGCGGATTTTTTACTCTCATATTCAAGCTCGCTTTTTACCGATGTTAGCTCGCTTTTAACGCTTTGCAATTCGTCACTCAGACTCTCTTTCTTCGAATTGAACTCGTTGTAAATTTTATCTTTTTCCGAAATTTGCAAAATAAGTTGTGAAAGAGTGGACTCCAAATCGTTTTTAAGTTCTTCGTTAAGCGTTATTTTGTTAGCCAAGTTAGAAAGTTTTTCTTCGTCTTCTTTTATTTTGTTTTCTAACGTCTTAATCTCTTCTTTTAACTGCTCTACTTGTGTAGTATTCTCTTCCGCCTCTGTTTCGAGGTTGCCAAGAATAGTTTCTTTCTCGGCAATCGTGGCGTTTAAACCTTCCAATTTTTTTTCTGCCGAAAGAAGGGTCTCGTTCTTTTCAAAAAGGTCGGAATTGATTTTGTTCAGTTCGTTCTGTTTTTGGGAAATTTCAATTTCAAGATTTTTTCTCTGTTCTTCTTTTGTCTTAATGTCTTCTTCTAATTCTTTAATTCCCTTATCCAACATTTCGAGTTTTTCTTCATTGGAGTTTATTGAATTTTTCAGTTTGTTAGATAGCTCCTCTTTCTCGCTCAGACTTTTTTCCATTTCTTCCAGTTCGGCATTAAGGGAATTTAGTCTGTCTTCGATTTCGGCAAGCTCGTTTGTCTTCTCGGAAAGGCGTGTTTCCGTTTTTTCCAGCTCTTCCTTCCTGGCTGATTCCGAGCGCTCGAGATTTATTAACCTTTCGTTGATTCTTCTCTCCTCGGCGGAAATATCAGAGAGTTCCTGGCGTGCGTTGGAAATTTGAGCTTCAAGTTCCTCGTAACTTTTTTGCTTTTCAAGAGCTTTGTGCAATTTATTTCGTAAAGCTTCGTTCTCTTTTACGAGCTTTTCAATTTCCTTTTTAGAGCTTGAAAATAGCCCCATATTTGCATCTCCGTTTAAATTAAGAAGATTCCTATTTCAATTTATCAAACCTTTTGGTTTCAATCAAATAAAATTTAGTCTTCTAACAATTTCTCTAAATAATTTCTGTAAAGCGATTTCGGAATAGTTTCAATTAATTTTACAAATTCTTCTCTGTTAATAAAGCCTTTTTGATAAGCAATTTCTTCAACGCAAGCCACTTTGAAGCCCTGTCTGTCTTCTATTACGCCGAAGAAACTCGAAGCTTTAAGCAGAGCTTCGGGGGTTCCGGTGTCCAACCAGGCAACACCTCTGCCTATTGGTTGAACCTTTAATTTCCCTTCCCGCAAATATGTTTTGTTTACGTCGGTAATTTCCAACTCACCCCGTGCCGATGGAGTTAGTTTTTTCGAAATTTCAACTACGCGGTTATCGTAAACGTACAAACCGGGGACAGCGTAATTTGATTTAGGATTTTGCGGCTTTTCCTCGATTGAAAGCGCATGCCCGCTTTCGTCAAATTTCACAATACCGTAGCGTTGAGGGTCATTTACTTTGTAAGCAAATATTGTTGCTCCGTCGCCGTTGCCTTCGATTGCATTGTAGAAGAAGTTTAATTTGCCGTAAAAGATATTATCGCCGAGAATTAAAGTCACGCTTTCCTTACCGATAAAATCCTCGCCCACAATAAAAGCCTCGGCAATGCCGTTCGGTGCGGCTTGAACTGCGTAGCTGATTGAAATTCCAAGCTGAGAACCGTCGCCGAAAAGTTTTTCGTAAAGCGGAATTGTCTCTTCGTTGGAAATAATCAGAACGTCTTTTATTCCTCCGAGCATTAAGATGGAAAGGGGATAATAAATTAAGGGTTTGTCGTAAATAAGAGCCAACTGTTTACTGTAAACTTTTGTAATGGGGTAAAGTCGAGTGCCGGCGCCCCCGGCAAGAATGATTCCCTTCATTTGTTTCTCCTAATAAACTTGAATGTAATTTGTTTTAATCAAAGCTTCGCTTTCGTTGTAAACGGAAAATTTGTATTCGCCGGGTTCTTTAAAAGTGTATTTAAAAAATGCGTCCGGCCAGTCGGGTTGAATACGGTAATATTTTGTCTCAACGAATTCGTCGTATTTGAATGCTCTCTTGTCTTTCTTCCAAACGTCAACTATTAGCACCGAGGTTTTTAATGGTGCGCCATTGTTTAAATAGACGTAAATCAAACCGTTGTTCTTTTTGAGATAAGCTTTGTTTGTAATTCTTATCGGTTTCCCGCCCAGCACTATTTCACAAAAAAGAAACTCACAGTTGTAATAGTAGCTTGAAGTTACATTACTTCGGTTGGGCAAGGAGCTGCCTACAAGCTCTACCAGTAGAGTATCTTGCACTATCTTCTTTTGCTTGGAGCTTAGAAAGTAAATTAAATATTTCCCCGGTTCTGTAAATTTGTAATTGTATGCAATCCAAGTTTTGCTTTCCTGAAGGCGAATAACTTTGCTGTCGAACGGTTCGAAGGAGTTGTCCATTTTTTTGTCGATGAACAAATACATTAATTGGTTGTTGATTTTTTTGCCATCATTATTGAATATAATGTAGAGGTATTCTCCGGAAGGCTTTATTTTTAAAATTTTTGTTGAGTTTATCGGGTCACCATCTTCTGTATGCCCCGTGCAGAAATAAATACTTTGCGAAAAAGCGGAAGCAGCCGTAGTGATTAAAATGAGTAATGCTAATCTAAGAGTCCTCAAAAAAAATCCCCAGAATTTTTTAAATTAACTTTTAAATATACAGAAGTGAAATTTCTCTTTCGAAAAAATTTTTCATTTTTGCCAGGCTTGAGCTTTGACAATAGAACACGGATGACACGGATTGTTGCAGGATTTTCGCGGAGGGAATGGGACGCAGATTTGTCATGATTGATTATGATTTCCGCTGAATTTACAATTAAAATTTAAAATAAAAAAATAATAATTTTCTGCTCGCTTTTCATTATTATTAGATAGACCCATTCATACTTCTCCCGACTTTTCATTTATAATTCATCATTCATAATTGTCATCTAATATCCAATCATCCATTCATCCATTCATCCCTCTGCACCTTTGTGCCTTTGAACCTATAAACTTCTAAACGAAGAATGGCTGAATTACGATTGACGAGTAATAAGTCTTAAGTGACGAGTCTTAAGTCGTAAGTTACCAGAATCCTGAATAGCCACGAATGCACGAATTTTATTCAACTAAGAACTAAGAACAATCGAATTACGATTGACGAGTACTCGATTTACCCAAAACTTCTTACGTCTTGCTTCTCGCGTCTTGCGATTGACGATTGATAGGAAGCAGATTGGACAATAGAACACGGATGACACGGATTGTTGCAGGATTTTCGCGGAGGGAATGGGACGCAGATTTGTCATGATTGATTATGATTTCCGCAGAATTTACAATTAAAAGTTAAAATAAAAAAATAATAATTTTCTGCTCGCTTTTCATTATTATCAGATAGCCATTCATAATTCTCCCGACTTTTCATTTTTAATTCAACATTCATAATTCAACATTCATAATTGTTATCTAATATCCATTCATCCAACCATCCAATCATGCCTTTGCACCTTTGTGCCTTTGAACCTATAAACCTCTAAACAAAGAATTGCTGAATTACGATTGACGATTGATAGTAAGCAGATTGGACAATAGAACACGGATGACACGGATTGTTGCAGGATTTTCGCGGAGGGAATGGGACGCAGATTTGTCATGATTGATTATGAT
>WFQV01000229.1 GCA_015486905.1 Melioribacteraceae bacterium
GATATGAACTTTACGCGAATTCAAATTTACGAGAAACTTGCTTCCCTCAAAAAAATTCTTCCTTACGGAGTAAGCTCGCCAAGAATTTCGCAATACGTTCCGCAGGATTTAAGAGAATTACAGGGGTTCTTAACTTATTCGGTTTCCGGTCCGGGAAACCCCGGTTTAATAAGAAAAACAGTCGAAGAAAAGTTGAAATATCCTTTAATGTCCGTTCGGGGCGTTTCCAATGTAAGAGTAACCGGCGGAACTCAAAAGCAGATTACAATAATAGTCGATTACCAAAAAGCCAAAGCGTTAAATATTTCCAACGACGAAATTGTTAGCGCAATAAGAAATACCGAATTAATTAGGTCGGCTGGGGCAATTAAAGCAAACGGATTAAAATATTCGGTTAAAATCAAGAACTTAATCGGCAATATTGACGTAATAGCTAACCGGGTGATTAAAACCGACAAAGAAGGCAACTCAATAAAATTAAAACAAATTGCAAAAATTTATTATGATTATGCCGAGCCTGATTCGTATTACAGAATAAACGGATTGGAAACCGTTTCGCTAATAATAAGTAAGGAAGCAAACGCCAACACGTTAAAGACCGCCGAAAGAA
This sequence comes from Melioribacteraceae bacterium, assembly GCA_015486905.1. Classification (GTDB taxonomy): domain Bacteria; phylum Bacteroidota; class Ignavibacteria; order Ignavibacteriales; family Melioribacteraceae; genus WFQV01. The sequence continues at coordinate 611 of WFQV01000229.1, forward strand.
TTTACGGAAAAATTGCGGAATTGTCTTCGCAGCTGCCTAAAGGATTTCAAATTGTAAAGGAAATAGACAGAAGCCAATCCGTAAGAAACGAATTGAAAGAACTAACCGAAAGCGGATACTTTTCTTTGGCGATAATTATTCTTGTATTGTTCTTAATTTACAAAAGAATAAAGTACGCTTTAATTATTATTACTTCCATTGCCTTCTCGTTGTTTTTGTCCTTGTTCCTTTATTACATTTTTAATATTTCGCTGAACATATTAACCATTGCCGCTTTTATTTTGGGTTTCGGGTTTATGGTGGACAATTCAATAGTGGTTATCGATTACATCGACAGCCGCTACCGCGGCGAGGGTTTGAAATATTTGGCAGTTCATTTAAAGCATATTTTTTTGCCGGTTTTTGCTTCCACTTTAACAACGGTGGCGGTTTTCCTTCCATTGTTGTTTTTAACCGGCGAGTTGCGTCTTTATTTTGTTCAATTTGCTCTCGGCATTATTTTTACCCTTTCCGCTTCTCTTGCCGTTTCTTTCACAATAATTCCTCTGTTATTTGTGAAAATCGTAAAGAAAAGACGAAACGCCGAAGTTCGTCATTATTCACATTTATTTACGGCTTATTCTTTTTTAATGAGCAAGTTATTTAAGTGGAAAAAGTTAAGCTTAACAATTTTGATTTTATTAATCGGTTTGCCCGTGTGGTTACTGCCGAATAAAATAAACACCCCGATATTAAAATATGTTTACAATCCGGTTTTTAGTTCCGAGGCTTGGCAACAAATCAAACCGTACGTCAACTATGCCCTTGGCGGCAGCCTTAATCTTTTTTTTAATCATATTGAACGCGGCGAGGTTTGGAAAACGGGAGAATCGACTTATTTGTATGTCAGTATTGAATTGCCAAATGGAAATAAGATTCAACGAATTAATAATTTAACTAAAAAAATTGAAAATGAAATTTTAAAATATCGTAAAAATTTCAAATACGTTGTGGCGAATGTTTACAACGAAGAAAATGCTTCCGTTAGGATTGAATTTACAAATGAACAAAGTAATTCGGCATTTCCTTTCATATTAAAAAATTATTTAACTTCTTATGCCACCTTGTTGGGCGGCTGTAATATCGGTATTTACGGCTTCGGTCCCGGCTTTTACAACGGCTACGGCGGAAGTTTCAATTACGCGGTTGCGGTCAAAGGCTATAACTTCCTGAAAGTAAAAGAAATAGCTCAAAATTTTAAAGAGCTTATTTCCCAAAATCCTCGAATCGATAATGTGGATATTGACAAATCAATGGTATTCGGAAATAAGGATGTTTACGAAATTTCTGCCTATATTAACAGGAACAAGCTTTCTGAATACGGTATTTCCGCCGAGGCGCTTCTGCTTAATATTGCCCGCAATACGGAAGGAAATTTGTCCTACAACCGGTTTTTATTGGATAATGCCGAAGTAAATTACTTTGTGAAATTTTCAAATTACAAAAACTTACAACTAAGAAAACTTAAGAATCTTATTATTAAAAATAAAAACGGTATTGAATTTAAAGTAAGCGATATTGTACGTTTTAATAAAACTAAAGTAATGCCAACAATCAACAGAGAAAACCAACAGTATGTAAGGTACATTAGCTTTGATTACAAAGGTCCGTATTATTACGGCGACAAGTTCGTTAAATCTTCTTTAAAGAAAATGATTCTTCCCGAAGGCTACACGATTAAACAAAGTAAATTTCTCTTCCTTTTCGGTAAAAAGGAAGAAATAAATATTTGGAAAATTCTTTTGCTTTCGGCAATATTGATTTTTATGATTACCGCGAGTTTGTTTGAATCTCTTAAAAAACCATCGCTTATTTTCATTGCAATTCCTTTTGCTATTGTAGGAACATTATTTTTGTTTTACTTTGGGGATTTTAATTTGGACAGGGGCGCTTATGCGGGAATACTTTTGCTCATAGGGCTTTCCGTTAATAATTCTATTATTCTTGTGGACCAGCTGACCAAAATTTACGAGGCGAATTTCGATAAAATAATTAATGCAAGCTTTTCGAGATTAAGACCTATTTTTACAACAACATTTACTACAATTGCCGCGTTGATTCCTTTATTGTTTTCTCAAAAAGATAATTTCTGGAAAAGCTTGAGCTTGAGCGTTATCGGCGGAATATTCTTATCTGCGATTATTGTTATTTTATATTTACCGTTGATTTATTATTTGGTTTCCAAAAAACATTCTTAGAATTGAATTGTGGCGTTTTTACCATTACTTAACTTCCTTTGTTGTATTTGCAGGTTGAATCTGCCCGTTTAAATTTTCCATTTTTAACTTTCAACTAATAATGTAGCTAACTTCTAGTGTCTTACCTCTTTCGTCTCGCGTATTTCTCTTGTCCATTTCGAAAGTGATAGAATTTACATGGTTTGATGAAGTCGGACCTGTCGCGACAAAGCCCCCAGAATGTTGTGGACGTAATTTGACTGTTCAGTA
>WFQV01000230.1 GCA_015486905.1 Melioribacteraceae bacterium
GATGGGTGGATATCAGATAACAGCAAATTTTTACTTTTTAATTTTGACTTTCTAATTTTTAATTGTCCAATCAGCGGAAATCATAATCAATCATGACAAATCAGCGTCCCATTCCCTCCGTGAAAATCCCGCAACAATCCGTGTCATCCGTGTTCTATTCTAAAGCCAAGTTTGCTAATCCTTTAACATCTGCCTGCATTTAAATTCATTGTCTTTGTCAAACGATTTTTAGTAAAAAAATTTGACACATATTCATATATGCGTATATTAGCATATTTACAAATAGGAGATTTAGTATGAATTTCTTAAATGTATTCAAGGCTCTCGGAGACGAAACAAGATTGCGTCTTCTGAACCTTTTCCTTCAAAGCGGAGAAAAGATTTGCGTGTGCGAATTGACCGACGCACTGGAAGTACCACAGTACGGCATTTCGCGGCATCTGTCCGTCCTGCGGAATCTGAATTTGGTTTCCACATCCCGCGAAGGTACGTGGATTTACTACGAAGCCAATTGGGAAGCCTCGGAGTGCGTGGGAGATTTGTTTGAAGTGATTAAAAAACATTTCAAGCAAACTTATGCGAACGACCTCGAGAAACTAAACAAACGGCTTGCTATTAGGGAAAACGGTTACTGCGTGATTGGTTACTCCACTTTTGAAGAGTCTAAAAACAAAAAATAATCTACGGTTAAAATAAGGAGAAATACGATGCGTAAGATTTTGTTTATTTTTTTGATTGGAGTGCTTACATTGTCTGTTTTTGCTCAAAAAAAGCCAACTCCCCGCCCGCCTTTGTTCGGTATTCCCGCAAAGACTTTACCACAGGGTCATTGGATCTTCCGCGGCTATTGGATAAACAACAGCTACACTCAAAAATGGGATGCCGCTAATGGCTCAATGGAAACGGTCCCCGGAAACACCTCCTACTCTACAAATGTAGTGTGGGGCAAAATCCGTTACGGACTTACAAACAATTTAACTTTGATTTTAAACGTTCCCTACGTAAATAAAAAGATGTCTGTCAATGGAACAGAAAAAACAGGAAGCGGCCTGGGAGATGTAATAGGCGCCGCCCTTTACAAATTTTACAACAATAGGGAACAAAGATTTTTGGTCTCCGCGCTTGCTTTTACAAAATATGCAACGGGCAAGTACAAGGATTTAAGTAAAACCGACTTACCTCTCGGCACGGGAAGTTTCGACTACGGATTCTCTCTGCTGCCCGAGAAAGAGTTCGGTAAATGGGACATGCGTTGGAGCGCTTTTTATTTGTTCCGTGGTAAGAATAGTGAAACGAACGTGGACTTGGGCGACGCACTCGATCTTTCCTGGAGTACAGATTACAATTTTTCCAAGAATCTGATTTTCGAAGGAACACTTAACTATAAAAAAACTTTTGAGAACAAAAAGGACGGCAAAAACATTGCGGATTCCGACACTCACATTTTTCAATTTATTCCCGGGCTTCAGTACCGCATTGCAAGAACATTTTTGATTCAACTTGTCGCTCCCGTTAACATTTCACAAAAAAGAACCTTTGGGGATACCTACGAAACTTGGTTCGGACTTTATTATATGATGTGAGGAGGTTTAGACAATGAATTTAGTAAAACTTAAAAATAATCTGGATAAATATTTACCCATTTACGTAATTATCGCAATGGGGTTAGGGTTCTATTTCGGATTGCACACGAATGTTAAAGCTCACAAGGAAACTTTCCACTGGCTGAACGTTTTTGTTGTAATCATGATGATTTACCCGATGATGATAAACTTAAAAATTGCAGAAATGAAATTTGCGACAAAACAATGGAAACAAATAGGAGTAGCTCTTTTAATGGGACTTGTGCTTGCACCAATTCTAATGTACTTGTTCATTCAAGTGGTTGCACTGTTCGTTCCAATTAATCCGCAGTTGGCTTTGGGATTATTGCTTGCTGTTGTTGTCCCATGCTCCTCGATGAGCATTGCCTACACGGGGCTTTCGGAGGGAAATTTGGAGCTGGCAACGATAATTGTGGCAATTAGTTTTATCCTCGCCATCTTCGTAGTTCCCGTTTGGCTTAAAATCTTTGCCTCCGCTTACAATGTAGATATTTCCATTTGGCTGCTTGTAATTACAATCGTGGAGGTAATTATTGTACCGATGATTCTCGGTTTGGGCACACGCTCTTATCTTTTCAAGAAATTAGGAGAAAGCGGGTTTATGAAAATCCGTCCGTTATTCCCTTCGATTTCTTTAATCGGAATGTACTTGATTGTTTTCTTAATTTTCCTTGAAAAAGCAAAATTGATTGCAAGCAAACCGGTAATTGTCTTAATTGCTCTTATTCCAATTGCTCTGTATTATTTGGCTGCCTTTTTGCTAATGACTTTCACCAACAAAGGAGCAAGAATCAACTACAAAGACCACATGGCTATTACATTTACGGCGGTAGGAAAGAACGAAGGAACGGCAATGGCAATTGCAATGGCAGCGGGAATGGGCGTAATGGCTATTCCGCCAGCTGTAGTGCCGATTCTTCAAATTCCTTTTATGATTGGTTACTTGAAATTGGCAAAGAAAGTCCAGGTTTACTTTGAAGAAAAAGAATTAAAACTTAATCCTATTTCAAATAATGAGTAATAATAAATTAATAAGAAAAAGTTAAAGGAACAGATAAAATGGACACAAAACCGGAAGTAAAAATTTCAATTGCAAATTGTGCTGGGCGTTCCAATATCGGACAGATGTCGGCTGAGATTGCTAAAAAGTTGGACTCCGTACTTCCCTATGCAAACATTAACTGCCTGCCGGCAATCTTCCCGAAATTAAAACCCGCCGATAAATTCTTTGAGGCGGATGCAATTGTGGTGATTGACGGCTGCAACGAGGCTTGCGTTCTGAAGACAATTGAATTTGCAGGGTTAAAACCGGCTTTGCGAATTGCCCCGGACGAAGATTACGGCGTTGAGAAAACACCCGGCTTAAACTTCGACGAGAAAGTAATGAACAATATTGCCGATGACGTAATTGAAAAAGTTAAAGCGTTAGCAGAAAAAATAAGATTGGAAAAAGCGAAGCTTGAGAACAAAGAAGTATGGGCTTAGCGCTTCGCTTGTATTTAAATTTAATTGAACGGAGGAAAAAATGTTCAGAAAGATTTTGTACCCGACGGATTTCTCCCCTTCGGCAAAAGGGGCATTGGAATACATTAAAAAGTTGAAAGACGCCGGAACGGAAGAAGTAATTCTTCTCCATGTTTACGACGAGCGCAACATCGAGATTCATTGGGAGGTGGAAAGTGAGCTTCACCCGGACGAATCAATCGAAAGAGCAAAGCATGACGTCGTAAAGAAAATGCTGGAGAAAAGTTACGCAAAATTGAAAGAACTGGAAGACGAAATTGCACATCTAAATTTTAAAACGGAATTGATTGTGGAGGAAGGAATTCCTTACCAAAAAATAATAGAAGTTGCAAAACAAAATGACGTTTCCCTAATAGTAATGGGCTCGCACGGAGAACGAGGAATCGTCGAGAAGCTATTCGGAAGTACAACGGGGCGAGTTATTGCTCACGGAGACACCACTGTTCTTGTAGCAAAACCCCGTAACGGAAATAATCATTGATTGGGTGAAATAAAAAGCACCGGTCCCTACTTTATTTACGGCGGGGACCGGGCTAATTTTTACTTATTGTTTTTTGCCAGTATAAATTATTTGCAATAATGAATAATTGTTTGAGACGGTTTCCCTCAATAATAGAAGAAGGTGACAAATGTCAAATCCAAAATTCACGAAACCATGGCACGGAGTAGAAAGAGAATCCATCGACTGGCACCCGATTGTAGTCCCGCTACTCTGCATCGGCTGCGGTACTTGCGTTACAGGGTGCAGCAGAATGGTTTACAGATTCGATTTCAAAACAAAAAAATCAATTGTTTACGAACCTCTAAATTGCCTTGTGGGCGGTACGACTTGCGCAAATCTCTGACCTTCCGGCGCAATTAGCTTTCCATCGAAAGAATCGATTCGTGCATTGCAGGAAACGCCCGAACTGCATGATTATATTTGGCATGAACTTAATGACCGTAAAGCAGAACTTGCACTGCCCGGAACGGAGGACTTCGCCGGCAAGGGTGTTCCTTACTCGGTAACAAAAATGGAAAAACTAAGCAACGATATTATGCTTTTGGTTCTCGAACCCGCAGGCAACGAAAAGATTGAATACACTGCAGGGAAATATATTTCTATTGAAATACCCGGCACGGAAGGAATGACGCGGGATTATTCAATAGGCGCCGCTCCAAAGGGTGACGGTAAAATAGAGCTTCACATCCGGCACCTGCGAGGCGGTAGGTTCACAACTTACGTGTTCGAAAAAATGCACGAGGGTGAAAAACTTAATCTCTTCGGCCCGTTCGGTCATTTTAAATTCCATTACGAAAAGGACGTGCCGGTAATTATGGCAGCGGTTTCTACAGGACTTGCTCCCTTGAAGGCTTTGTTGGAAGAGGCTTTTGAACGGAAGGTACGAAATCCAATCAAACTTTACCTATGTGCACATAATGCGGACTCGTTCTACGGAATGGAATGGCTTAAGCAGTGGAAAAAAGAACATCCGAATTTCGATTATTTTATTTCGCTTTCTTCTCCCGACCCGAACACGGAATGGAAGGGATTAATCGGAAGAGTACATAATGTAATTCTTGACAACGAAATCAATCTGAAAGGCTACGACGGCTACGTTGCCGGTTCGCCAAAGGTAATTGAGGCTGTTGTGAAATCTTTTAAAGATTTAGGCATGAAAGAAGACAGAATTTTTTACGATATTGCAGGGTAATGATTTTTAATATTTGGAGGTTTAAAATGGTTAAAAAAGTACTTTTCCCTACGGATTTTTCAGAGCATTCGAAGAAGTGCATCGGATATCTGAAAAAGATTGCCGACTGCGGCTTGGAACACCTTTACCTTCTCCACGTGGCGGATTACAGAATAATCGGTGAAACGGATATGATGTTTGAGGAAGTCCTTGACGACGAGCAGGTAATACGGAACTGTCAAAAACGTGCGGAAGAAAAATTCAAAGAGTTAATTAAAGAGTTCGATGGAAACAGTATTAAAATCGAAACAATTTTTAAAGTCGGAAGCCCCTTCTCGGAGATTATCAGAACTGCAGACGAGTTGGATGTTGATTTAATTGTACTTGGATTTCGCGGCTACAACATTGCCGAAGAACTGCTCTTGGGAAGCACCGCAGAAAAAGTAGTGCGCAAGTCAAAGAAACCTGTGCTGATGATTAAATAATTCGGAAGGGAAAATGGAAGAAAATTTAGTTTGGCTCAATGACCTGGAGCGAGCTAAAAAGGAATCAATGCGCCGGCGCAAAGCGATTTTACTTCAGTTCCATCGTGACAAATGCTCGGGGTGCAAAAAACTTTACGCGCTTACTTATCCCGATGAGGAAGTTGCGGAAGAGATACAAGAGAATTTCATCCCGCTACGGTTGGATATTTTGGCAAATAGAACAATCCGCTCCCGGCTTTCGGCTATTTGGACGCCTTCGTTTTACATCCTGGATTACCGTGAAAAGCTCTACTATTCGTTTGACGGCTACTTGAACGTTGAGGATTTTCTCGTCTTTCTGCTGATTGCACGTTCGAAATATTTACTACCACACGGGA
>WFQV01000231.1 GCA_015486905.1 Melioribacteraceae bacterium
CGTTAAGGCTGCGTTTGAATATGCCGATAAATTCGGTTACAAAAACGTCACGGTTTGCGAAAAGCCTAATGTACTTAGGGAAACATCGGGAATGATGCTAAAAGAAGCGCGCAATACTGCAAAGCAATATCCTCATATCGAGCTATGGGAAACCAACATCGATGCACAAATGATGTGGCTTACCAAAAATCCCGAAAATTACGGAGTAATAATCGCGGGCAATATGTTCGGTGATATTATCAGCGACGGCTTCGCGGGATTGGTCGGCGGGCTGGGCTTTGCTTGCAGCGCAAACATCGGAGATGAAGTTGCGGTATTTGAACCCACGCATGGTTCGGCGCCAAAATACGCAGATTTGCACCCGTCAATTGTCAATCCTATTGCAATGATTCTCTCAGCTTGTATGATGCTCGACCACATCGGTGAACCCGAAAAAGCGGACAGAATACGAAAGGCTATTGCCGAAGTAATTGAAGAAGGCAAAGTGAGAGCTTACGATATGCTGAAATTAAAAGGCGGTCCAGACGTATTCGAAAAAGGAGCATGCACAACGCAGGAAATGACGGATGCAATTATTGAAAAATTGAAATAGTAGTAACTATTTAAGATTATCGAATAGACGAATGTTTTCTTGCTTCAAGTAAGAAGCAAGACGCGAGACGTTAGATGTTTGGCAGAGAACAATGAACAGAATTAATATTCGTTTTTACAACTTGTCACTATAAAAAGGAATTTAAAATGAAAGAATCAGTAAAAAAACTTTGGCCCGAACTTGAATGGATTAAAGATGAAAATCTGAAAGAAAAAGTTACGCAATGCTGGATTTACGCGCTCGAAAAAAGCGTTTTGACACCTTCGGATTTGAAGCAAATACCTTTCTCACTTTTAATCGATAGAAAGGATATTTCTTTCATGAATCACAAAAGAACCACTGTTCAACTTTCCGTTAAAATTGCCGAAACAATGAAAGAGAATTTCGGAATTGAAATAAACATGGATTATTTAATTGCCGGTGCAATTTTGATTGACATCGGTAAGTTGTTTGAATACGAAATTGTTGACGGCAAGCTAACAACGAGCAAACAGGGTAAGCTCTTGCGGCATCCTTTCAGCGGCGTTGCTATTGCAGACAGATTCGGATTACCACCCGAGGTTCAGCACATCATTGCTTACCACTCCAAGGAAGGAGACTTAGGTAAGAGAACAGCAGAGTCTATTATTGTTCACCATGCGGATTTTGTGAGCTTTGAGCCTTTTAAGGAAACCCTAACTTTGACAGTTTAACGTTAGACGCAAGACGTAAGAAGCAAGACGAATTTTAAACCAAGTGCGCTATTTGAATTGAAACTAATTTTTAATTTATTTTAGAAATGCTTAATCTTTCTCATAAAAATCTTGATGTTTGGAAGAAAGGACTTGCTCTTGTAAAGTCCGTTTACAAAGTTACTAACGGTTTGCCTGTCAGCGAGCAATTTGTCCTTTCCTCCCAAATGCGGAGAGCCGTTAATTCGATTTTATTTAATATTTCGGAAGGACTTTCGCGACACACAAAAATTGAAAAAATTCGTTTTCTCGATATTGCACGTTCTTCTCTCGTTGAATTAGACTCACAATTTGAAGTTTGCAAAGAACTCGAATATTTTTCGAGTGAAGAATTAATCGAAATAGGCGAACAAATGAATTCTGTTTTTGCAATGTTAACTAATTTAATCCGTAAATTACAACGAGATAATAAGAAGTAAAAATGATTTCAAAAAAAATAACGTCTTACGTCTAGCGTCTCGCTTCTTGCGTAAAAAAATTTCTTGTTTCTCGTTTCTTCTTTCTAATTTAGGAGTTTGCTATGCCACAAAACATCGTTGAAAAAATTGTTCAAAAATTTGCCGTAGGATTGGACGAAGGATTTGTAGTTCAAAGCGGGAACTACGTAACCATTCAGCCTGCGTACGTAATGACGCACGACAACACCGGTGCAGTAATGAATAAATTCAAGGCAATCGGTGCTAAAAAATTTTACAAACCTCGTCAAGTGGTTTTTACTCTCGACCACAACATTCAAGACAAGAGCGAGAAGAATTTGGCGAAGTACAGAAAAATTGAAGAGTTTGCCAAGGAAATGGGAAATGACTTTTACCCCGCCGGGCGAGGAATAGGACATCAAATAATGATTGAAGAAGGTTACGCTTTCCCGGGTACAATGGTTGTTGCCTCCGACAGCCACTCGAATATGTACGGCGGAGTCGGAGCTCTCGGCACACCTATTGTCCGAACGGACGCCGCTGCAATATGGGCAACAGGCAAAACGTGGTGGCAAGTGCCTCCCGTTGCAAAAGTAATTCTGAAAGGTAAATTGCGGAAGGGAGTAACCGGCAAGGATTTAATAATTGCACTTTGCGGACATTTCAATCATGACGAGGTTTTAAATCACATCATTGAATTCACCGGCGAGGGCGTTAGCTCTTTGACCTTGGAACAAAGGTTAACGGTCGCTAACATGACAACCGAATGGGGTGCTCTCGGAGGCATATTCCCGATTGACGAAATTACAATCGGTTGGCTAAGGCAGAGAGCGGATTACATTTTGGAGCGCGGACTTGAAGGTGTACCTTCCGATGCGGACGGCAACGGAATCCACCCGCGATTGAATCACAAACGAATTAACGAATTGGAACAAGAACGCCCCTTGCTCCAAAGCGATAAGGACGCTTATTACGCAACGGAAGTAACCGTGGATTTGGACAGCATAGAACCGTACGTTGCCGGACCGGACACAGTAAAAGTAATTACTCCGGTTTCCGAAATAGCAAAGAAGAAAGTTAAAATCGACAAGGCTTATCTGGTCTCTTGCGTTAACAGTCGGTTGGAAGATATTTCCGCCGCGTCAAGGATAATACGCGGTAAGAAAGTTGCACCGAACGTGAAGTTCTACGTAGCGGCGGCTTCCAGTGAAGTTCAAAAGGAAGCCGAGAAACGAGGCGACTGGCAGGCGCTTTTGGATGCAGGCGCCCTTCCCCTGCCCCCCGGATGCGGTCCGTGCATCGGTCTTGGTGCGGGACTTCTCGAAGATGGCGATGTGGGCATCTCCGCAACGAACAGAAACTTCAAAGGTAGAATGGGTTCGCCAAATGCACAGGCTTATCTTGCTTCACCCGAAGTTGTAGCTTCTTCCGCCGTGGCGGGTTACATTAATTACGATTTGAGTTACCCGGATGAAGAAGTTAAAGGTACGGTAAAATTTAATTCCAAACCCAAAGCTGAAAAAGCAAGCGTTGAAATAATAGAAGGCTTCCCGAAAGAGATTGAAGCGGAAATTGTTTTTTGCTCAGCGGACAATATGAACACAGACGGCATTTACCCTGGCAAGTACACTTACATTGACGATTTCACACCGGAAGATCAATCGAAAGTAGCAATGGAAAACTACGACCCCGAATTTCAAAAAATCGCTCAAAAAGGC
>WFQV01000232.1 GCA_015486905.1 Melioribacteraceae bacterium
CCGGATTCCGTTTTGGAGAATGTGAACTTTAATAAATAAAATGCGAAGCACATTTCTTTTTATCTTACATTACTGTTTGACAAATTTGGATTAAAATACAATTTGGGAAAAGCAATATGAAAAAATTTGCTTTTGTAATATTTCTTTGGGTTGGGCTGGTGCACTCAATTCCCGCGCAGAAAATTTATTTGGCAAAGTTGGACGCTTCAATAAATCCTGCCACTGCCGATTATTTAATTTCCGCCATTGGTACAGCGGAGAAAAACAATGCCGAGTGCATTGTTATTGAATTTAACACACCGGGCGGGTTACTTGAATCCACGCGAAAAATCGTAACAAAAATTTTAAGTTCGGAAATTCCGGTTGTGGTTTATGTTTTCCCCGCCGGCTCAAGGGCGGCTTCGGCAGGGGTTTTCATTACAATGTCCGCCCATATTGCCGCGATGGCACCTGGTACGAACATCGGTGCGGCACACCCCGTAATATTGCAAGGACAAATGGACAGTGTAATGTCGGGTAAAGTAACAAACGATGCGGCGGCATTTATACGTTCAATTAGTAAAGCACGGGGAAGGAATTACCAATGGGCGGAGAAAGCCGTACGGCAAAGTCTTTCTATTACCGAGACGGAAGCCCTTAAAAAAAACGTAATCGATTTTATTGCAAAAGATTTCAGCGATTTGCTTGAGAAACTAAACGGCAGAAAAATCTCCACCAAAAACGGATTGAAAGTAATCCATTCAAAAGGTGCCGTTGTTGTTACGGTTGAAATGAATTTCCGCCAAGAGTTTTTGAATTTAATAAGCGAGCCGAATATCGCTTACATCTTTTTAATGTTGGGAATTTACGGACTTTTGTTCGAGCTTTACAACCCGGGTGCAATTTTACCCGGTGTGGTTGGAGTAATAGGAATCATCCTAGGTTTTTATTCGATGAACACTTTACCGATTAATTACGCAGGGTTAGCTTTAATTTTATTTGGGATAATTTTGTTCATCTTGGAAATAAAAATCCCTTCCCACGGAATTTTAAGTGTGGGGGGTACAATTTCATTAATATTAGGTTCGATTATGTTAATTGACATTGAAAATTCATTCGGGATATTAAAAATATCGTGGGAAGTGATCCTTTTGATTACCGCACTCACGGTAGCGTTTTTTTCTTTTGCAATCGGGCTCGGCTTAAAGGCACAACGTAAAAAGCCGACTACGGGCGTCGAAGGAATGAAAGGAAGTGTAGGCTTTGCAGAAGAAAATCTTTCACCGAAAGGGAGGGTTGATATTCACGGTGAAATTTGGAATGCAATATCCACTGAGGGAAAAATTAAAAAAGGGGAGAAAATCGTAGTTGTCGATTTTGAGGGATTAACATTGAAAGTAAAGAAAAATAAATAGGAGTTTAAAATGCAATCGTTTTCTTTGTACTTGGGAGTAATAATTTTTTTCGCCCTTTTGGTTCTAGCCAATGCAATTAGAATTTTAAAGGAGTACGAAAGAGGCGTAGTTTTTCGCTTGGGAAGATTGGTCAGGGCAAAAGGTCCCGGACTTATTCTGCTTATTCCTTTTGTAGATAAAATGGTAAAGGTGAGTTTGCGTACCGTTGTAATGGACGTCCCGCCTCAAGATGTAATTACAAAAGATAATGTTTCACTTAAGGTAAATGCTGTGGTTTATTTCAGAGTTATCCAAGCCGACAAAGCTATTGTCGAAGTCGAGCACTATTTGAACGCAACATCACAGCTGGCTCAAACAACTCTCCGCAGCGTTTTGGGGCAGGCAAATCTTGACGAACTGCTTGCCAAGAGAGACAAAATAAATCACGACTTACAGAAGATAATTGACCAGCAAACCGAACCATGGGGAATAAAAGTTTCAAACGTGGAAGTAAAGCACGTAGATTTGCCGCCAGAAATGCAGCGGGCAATGGCACGCCAGGCGGAAGCCGAGCGTGAAAGACGGGCTAAAATAATTCATGCACAAGGCGAATTCGAAGCAAGTGTGCGTCTTTCCGAAGCGGCTGACAATATCAGTAAAAATCCGACGGCGCTGCAATTGAGATTTCTGCAGACTTTAACCGAAGTAGCTTCGGAGAAGAATTCAACCACAATATTTCCCGTACCGATTGATTTACTCCGCCCGTTTTTAAAAAACTACGGGAAAGAAAAAGATGAAAAGTCCGAGGATTAGCTGACGATGTTTAATTTTTTATTGAGCCAGTGTGTTAACCCGTAAGCCGAGTAAGCAAACACGGGTGCGGCTATTACGTCAATGGAATAATGTACATGCTGGAGTAGAACACAGGCTCCAACGGCAAATGACACTATTAAAAACGCAAATTTAATATTTTTTTCTTTCATTACTAAAAAAAGAAGAAACATCGTGGATGTATGGCCGGAGAAGAAAAGGTCTTTTGTTAAAGGAATCCCCGTCCCGAAATGTTCAATTACCGGGTCTTTTAATGGAATCATTCCCACCGGCGGATTTAAAGAAATGAAATACATCGCTGTTATTCTTAACAAAACCATTACTGAATAAACACCCAATGCAAACGTTAAATTTTTTGGTGTGTAGGATAAATGAACGATGCCGAAAATTAAAGCTCCGTAAATTAAAGTGAAAGTTAACCAATTAACGTTAACGGCATTAAAAAGGGAAAGGAACGGATCGTTCAGCGTTGCTCCTTCCCGCATTTCGTTGTAAGTTAAAAAGTTGCTTATTGCAATCAAAACCAAAATGAAAACGATAACCGTAACGGCAAACGTAATTAAGTTTTTCTTATCCGATAAGTATTGTCCCCAAACGCTAACAAGATTCATTTTTATTTTCTTTTATTTTTTAAATTTACATTCTCCTTTCGAGCAATCAAAATTTGTAATTGCTGAGTTTCCACATCTCACGCTCTGCCGATTGATAGGACGCAGATTTTTCATGATTGATTAAGATTTTCGCAGACTGGACAATAGAACACGGATGACACGGATTAAACGGATGCTCACGGAGGGGATAATGGGACGCAGATTTTTCATGATGAATTGTGATTTCCGCTGATTGGACAATTAAAAATTAGAAAGTCAAAATTAAAAAGTAAAAATTTGCTGTTATCTTATATCCAACCATCCAACCATCCAATCATCCCTTTTTCCCTTTGAACCTCTAAACTTCTAAACCGCCGAAGGCGAACTAAACCTCTAAACGAAGAACAATCTAATTA
>WFQV01000233.1 GCA_015486905.1 Melioribacteraceae bacterium
ATCCCATTGAGCAAATTATTTGCGGTTCTTTATTGTGGATTAGCTGATCATCTTCAATAATTGAAAGTTTGTTTTCATCTCTTAACGAAATAACCAATTCAGCCAAATCCTCATCGCTAATGCCGGCTTTTAATTGTCTGTTTAAAATCTCTCTCGCAACTTCTCTTAAAGGATATTTGTAAATATCTTCAACGGCTCTTTTAAGCGCGTCGTTGGCAAAAAGAGTGTCAACGTTTTCGTTATAAAATCTATCGAGCCGTTTGTAAACGCGGTATCTTGCCGAAGTTTTCCTGCCGAGTTGCCCTCCAATTCTTGCTTCGGTTTCGGTAATATTTTCAATTCCTTTTTTTACAAGTAAGTGGTGCTCTTTTAAACGCGGGAGGGGTTTTTCGTCTGGTTCGCATTTTGCAATTTTCAAGATTTTTAATTGCGATTGAGTTACAATTTTTTGTTTGTCATCAACAAGCGTCAGAAAATCGTTATCATCCGGAGTTCTTGCATAAGTAATAACGCCATTTTGTTCTACGCTATCGGGGAGTTGTTTTGTTGCAAAAACAACATTAGGTAAATTCTGCACAGCCTTTTTAAGAGAAGGATTTTTATCTGTGGCGTTTTTCCAAATTTGATAGGCATACGAAGCTAAATCGACTTCGGTTTCATCGTCGTCATCCAAGATGCCGGCTTTTTCATTGTAAAGGTCTGTTATATTAACCGGGTCGCCTTCAAAAAAAGTTTCATCAGAACCGACAACTTCTGCATTTTCTTCAATTCTGTTACTCAATCTGCTTCGTAATCTGATAATATTTTCAACACCATCCTCAGGTAAAACAGAATAACAAAGAATCTTATTTGCTTTTTGCCCGATACGATCAACGCGGCCGGCTCGTTGAATAAGTCTTATTATTGCCCAAGGTAAATCATAATTTAGAACAATATGTGCGTCTTGCAAATTTTGACCTTCGCTTAGCACATCGGTAGAAATCAATATTCTCAGTTCATTTTCTGTTCCGGCAATGTAAGGTTTGTCGTTGCTGAGAGGACTGAACCTGTGAGCCAATGCAGTTGGGTTTTCGGAATCTCCGGTAACAATTTCAGTTTTTTCAACACCTTTTTGCTTAAAATATTCACAAAGGTATTTTGCCGTATCAGCATATTGTGTAAAAATTAAAATTTTATCTTTACTATGGATTTCAGTGCATAATTTATATAATGCCTTTAATTGTCTATCATTTTCAGCTTTCCAATTTTTACCCATAGCGAGAACGTTTTGAAGATTTTCGGCGTCTGAAATTAAATGCTCTACGAGTTCATTTTCAAAAAGCAACGAGTTAATCCAGTCGAATTTCTTTTTATTTTGTGCAAAAACTTTATAAACATTTTCAGCGATATCTTTTATTTTTTCTTTGTTAAGCGCTTCCCAAATATTTTCTTCTTCACCTTCAATATCCAAATCGTCAATGAATCCATCAAGCATGTTTTTCTCCGGCGTCCCGATCGGAAGTGGCAATTTATTTTCAATAGCATAAACAAAAACATAATTACGAATAATGTGTCTGGCGATTGAAAGTAGAAAAGAATAGCCCGAGCTTTCAAGTCGTTTAAACAAATTAGTTCTGGCGAATCCCATTAGTCTTTTGCCAGCGCGGGATAAATTTTCGATAATTATCAATTCATGTTTTTCAGCTTTGTCTTTGGCATCTTCAATTAGATAATTAGCTAAGCCGTACCGCGGCAGTTCAAGACCATTAATCAGATTAACAACGGAAGCAGAATATAACTTAGCGTATTGGTCGTTAGGATTGTCCGGATTAAATTCATATTCCAATTTTTTAGGAATTCGTTCGGGGAAATAGCTTCTTGTGCCATCGGGAAATTCTAAATACTGCTTATTATTTTCTTCGTCGGTTATAGCGTAATTATTTTTTATGAAACTCCTTGTCCGCCTTACCAAAAACAGACGCATCAATTCGCGCCAATCGTCCATAAAATTACTTTTTTCAAATCCGGCAAGCGTGTTGGGCGCAACTTGATATTCGGCGTTGAATTCAGCTCTGCCTCCAATTCTTTCAATTTCGTTTTCAGGACTAATACCTAAATCTTTATCTTCTTCAATAAATAATCTTAACTGATTAGATAAGTCTGTTAAATCTTTATTGTATGGTGTAGCTGTGAGCAAAATAACTTTTGAAGCATTTAATGAAATATATTCATGTATAGCGCGGTAGCGTTTACTTTCTCTATTTCTTAGGTTGTGGCTTTCGTCAATAATTACAACTCTGTATCTCCGCATTGTCGGCAGCTTTTGCTGTACCATAGTAATCGGGAGAACTTTAGCTCGTAACTGATATTTGTACACGTATTCTTCCCACATATCAACAAGATTTTTAGGACAGATAATAAGAGTTTCAAGGAAGAAATCATCTTCAAATATTTTGGCTAAAGCCGAAGCTGTAATTGTTTTGCCAAGTCCAACAACATCACCGATCAATACACCGTCTCTTTTATGTAAATGGTGTGCCGCAATTAAGACCGCCTTTTGTTGAAATTCAAAAAGAGTATCTTTGAAAATTTTAGGAATATTAAACTCACTAATTCCCGCTCTTGCTTCCCTCGAAAGATGATATGCCATTTTTAAATAAATATGATAGGGCTGATATAGTTTTTCAGTAGCCCAACTTGTATCTATTGCTTCAATTAATTCCTTAGATATATCAATGCACCAGCGGTCGTTCCATCTATCTTCAAACCATTTTCTTAATTTATTAGCGGCGTCTTGTTCAAGCACGTCAACGTTTAGCTCTCCTTGCTTTACCAGACCTGAAAAAGTTAGATTACTGCTTCCTACAAAGGCAATTAACGGGTTAAATTTATCCTCACGATAAGTTAAATATAATTTAGCATGTAAAGTATGTTTAAGAAATAATTTTACTACAACTTTCCGTGACTTTATCTGCTTGGATAATTTCTGTAGTGCTATCTCATCTTGTTCGGTAGGAAATCCAATAGTTAATTGTTGTTTAAATTCTTGTGCAAATTGTTTCCGGATTTTATTCGCACGGTTATTATCAATTTGATTATCCCTGTTTAACGCAAAATACTCGCGAAGAATTTCTGCGGGTTGTTTTTGCATTCCTATTAAAATACGAGCCTGTTTATTATCACCGCCTTCAAATTTTTCAATATTATTTACAACTTCCTTCCAACCGCGTAAATTAAAATACCCCACACAAAAATCCGCACGATAGGAAAGATTAAGCGCTGAAATTAAATTAGGACTTAACGATTCTTCAATATTATCAATTATTTTAGGCATTGGATGCTCTTTTATTCAAAAGTATTTATTTTTCAAAAAGAAAAAATAAATGTAGTAAATTTTGAAAATATATTGCCTCATGTCCCCCTGTACCTATCGCAAACAGTAAAACTATATGCTATAATTGCCAGAAATATTAAGTAAAATAAGAATTATTATATTTTAAAGCAATAAATAATTGAATAAATTAGCGAAAACTTAAAGCCTAAAAGTACCAAAAAAAGAAACTATTATTATTCTGTCAACTTTTTTCAGGACAGGGATGCAGATTAGGCAATAGAACACGGATTGTTCAATTAAAAATTAGGAACCTGCTTGCTCTGCCTGCCGGTAGGCAGGTTAAAAATTTTCTGTTCGCTGCTCACTGTTCTCTTTTCACTGTCATCTGCTTTGCCTCTTAGTCTTTTCGTCTTTGAACCTTTTTACCTCTGAACCATTCATAATTCTTAGTGCGGCAAAGCCGGCAACCAAATTCCAAATTTCAATTATTACAGAAAGTTTAAAATATTTTGACAAAAAAACCGAAGATTTGATTGAGGATACTATTAATCCAACCATGCAAGATTTTCGATTTAATGAACATTAACTTGAACCCCTTCAGGGTTCTTTTTCCCTTTTTTTTCTACAAACATTAAACCTCTTAGCGGTTTGCTCAAACATCTTTTCCCGAAAAAATTTAAAAGTTTTGTTTACTTTAAAACGTTACATCCAAACGACTCCAAAGGGAGCAAATGTTTGGAGAAGAAAATATTAAAAAAACGATGCCGAATATATCGAAGTCGTTAATAATGTAAAACGTTTCAAAACGTAAAAATTGTTTATTGCTCATTACAACTTTTCACTTTCAACTCTAAACTAAATCAACATTACATCTATCGTCTAGCTTCTTGCGTCTCACGTTTTAACTATTTCTTATTTCTAGTTTCTCCTTTCTGATTTTCCTATTTTAAGAAAGTTAAATCTCCTTTTCCCCGTAAAGGATTCTGCCTTCAACAAATTGCCCGTTGAGCAGCTCTTCTTTGCCTATGTAAACAATTCCGTCTTCTTCGTGTGGCTCTCCGTAAACGGCATGGACTGATTTTAATCCGCCTAAGTAAGCCCTTTTATCGGAAAGGTAAACCAAATCTCCCGGTTTGGCTTTCATCTTTGCCATATCGTTTTTCGAGAAATTAATTGTTCCATCTTCCTTCTCTTTTAATCTGTAGTGAACATAAACCTTTTCACCTTCTTCTTCGTTGGGTTTACTGCCTTTAAAGAATTCTTTGGCTTTCTCGATTGACCAGACTGTTAATCCGGATGTTTGAGCAACGGGGTCGTAATCGATAAAGTAAGCGGCGGAAATAGCTACAAGTACAATCATGATGAGTGTAAGAGCAAATAACGGCCAAACGCTTCCTAATTTCAGAGTAACGACAATAAACAAAATCGCGCCTGTGCCGGCAATACCGTAAGCGTAATTCCTGTTGTTGGGAAGAGACTTCAAATAGTTTGCAATTTTCTGTAGGTAGCCGTCGGCGTATGTTACCACAACCCCCACAACCGAACAGACAAGTACATTGTACAAAGCACGGATGTATGTGTACGGGTGAACAGGGTCCATTGCAATGCCATGGTCAAACGGGTGGATTAAAATATGCGGATACTCTGCGCCGAGAATCATTAGTCCCACACCGCCTAAGAATGTAGCAATTACAGCCGCCGGTGTAAACCTTTTCCAGAATATTCCGAGGAAAATAGCCACAACCAAAGGTGGAGTTAAAGTGGAGTGGAAATACCCGTGCGCTTCGTAAACCGTAGGGAAGTTCTTAAACGCAAGTACAGCGATAGCACCTAAAATTGTAATAATTATTGAAGACCAACGTGCGGCGCCCAATTCTTTCTTTTCTTGTATTGCCTGACTTTTTTCCTGCTTTTTCAACCAGGCTTTAACGGGTCTGTGAATATCATTGATGTAAATTGCCGCCGTAGCATTTATTAGTGTATCTACAGTGGACATTAACGCCGCAGTTAACGCCGCCATAATAAATCCGAACACACCGGGCGAAGAAACTATGTTTGCGACAACCACAAATATTTGATCGGGCGAGGTATTCGGAGGAACAATATCCGGTTTAATCAGAGAAATTGCTTTACCCAGCCATCCGGCATTACCAACGACAATTGCCGAGATTGGCAGCATGAATATTACGTTAAAAGCCGCGGCTTTGCGTCCTTCGTTTACGCTCTTAGTTGCCATGAAGCGCATTATTAGTCCCATATTCATGAACAGAAATCCTACCGAACCGGCAACACCGTCCTGCCAGAAAATCCCAACGAAATTAAAATCCGGCGGCTTGTTAAAATCCGCCAAAGGTAATTTCCATGTGGTCGGAAGTATTTTCCAAAACATATCGAAACCGCCGAGGTAGGATGCACCGAGGAAGAACAAAAGCAAACCCGCAAAGAGCAGAATTCCCCCTTGAAGCAAATCGGTAAAAATAACGGCAGTTTGTCCGCCGAAAGTAATGTAAACACCGGTTACAAAAGCAATGAATGCAACAACTCCCATCAGGGTTACATTAAAATGAACTCCCAGAAGTGTGAAATCGTGAGGAAGCATTGGTATTGCTGCCTTGCCGAGTGTAAGGAATCCGATGCCGATATAACCTATCATATAAAGGAGAAGCAAAATTGTGGCAAGGAACCTTGCCGAAGGGCTAAACCTCCTTTCAAAATATTCCGGGATCGAACGAATTTTTGTGTAAACCACAATCGGCAGCCAACCGAACATAAACAACGGCATAAAGAACCAATCGTTGATGTAAGTCATTGTGGATGAAAATCCGTACTGAAACCCTTTCGCAGAATACTTAATAAAGCTGTGACTTCCGACTCCGGTAGCAACAATTGAAAAAGCAATCAGCCACCAGGAAAATCTTCTACCACCGAAGAAGAAATCTTGCGTGCTTCTGTTGTACTTTCCAAAATAACTTCCGAAAAGCATTATCAGAATAAAATAGACAATCATTACCACCCAGTCGGTAGATGTGCCTATGCTGTGAAATGTTGTGTGTAAATTGCCTGCTAAATTTTCCATATTTTACCAATATAATGCTGCTAATGTGAAAAAGGTGTGAAGTGCTATAAAGTAGAAGTATCCGAAGATGAGAATCCTAAACCAGTAACGGTGCCTCTTTTTTGTTAAGTCGATGGCTTTGCTTTTTCTAATAATAATAATCCCGATTAAAAAGAAAAGCCCACCGACACCGTAAAGGTAAATTAAAGGCAACCAAACTCTTGAAAAAGGCAACATAATTTTACCCGTTTAATATTTTCAATTTAGTGAACCAAAATTAAGTAAGGTTAATCTCAGTTGCAAATTATTTTTGGATTTGTAGATTCAGGTAAAAGTTGTTTGTTGCTAAAAATTAGAATAACTTTGTAATTCAATATAAGTAATCTTATAATTTAATATTAAAGGACTTTTATGGTTAAATTTGGTTTGGCACTCGGCGGAGGAGGTGCCAGAGGGCTTGCACACGTCGGCGTTCTAAAGGTACTTGAGAAAGCAGGGATTGACATATTCGCAATTACAGGGTGTAGCATGGGCTCTGTAATTGGGGCACTCTACGCTTATTATGGCAGTGCTCAAGCTGTTGAAGACAAAGTAATTAACGTTATTGAAAACACCGATTTTGAGAAGTACGGGTTACATGCGTTGGACGAAGAAAACAACCACAAGAGGAAATATCATTTCGAATCTTTATTCGATATGATTAACGTCCGCTTTCATGTGCTGATGTCTCTCAAAAACCGTTCATATTTTAATGAAGAAAAAACCGCCGAGATTTTTTCCGTCTTTCCGGAGGCACCGATTGAAACTCTTAAAATCAAATTCTCGGCTATTGCAACGGATTTAATTTCCGGTGAAGAAGTAAATCTTACAAAAGGAAATTTGCGTACGGTAATAAAAGCAAGCTCGGCTATCCCGGGAATTTTTCCGCCGGTCAAGATAGATGATCTGCTTTTGGTTGACGGGGCGGCATCCGAAAGCGTTCCGGTTAGAAAAGTTAAGGAACTCGGTGCCGATAGAGTCTTAGCCGTTAACGTTACAAAATGTTTGAAAAGGAAAGAACCTCCTACTAATTTGCTGGAAATTCTTTACCGTTCGCAGGACATTACTTCGTTTCACCTTTCGCAGGAAAGATTGCATGAAGCCGATTTAGTAATTAAACCTGCGGTAAGGGAACTTAATTGGACGGATTTTGAAAAGGTTAAAGAAATTATTAAAGCCGGGGAAATAGCTGCCGAGGAATCACTTGAAGAAATTAAGAAACTTTACAAACAAAGTCTTTTTGTAACGGGATTAAAAAACAAACTGAGAAAAGTTTTTAAATAGTAACTTTTTATTTTAGATTTTTCTACTTTGTAAAAACTTTATCCAAAATGTTAAACTTCCTCCAGCCGTGGTAATCGAAATGCCACCATTCGGTACTTAACGGTTCAAAACCAAATTTCATCATCGCATCACGGAGCAACTTTCTGTTTTCCTTTTGCCGTTCGGTTAAATCCTGAGAATTGTAATGCGCTTTTTCAGTAAAGTTGTCGAAACCCGTTCCCATATCCAACTCCTTACCGGTCGAATCGATTAAAGTTAAATCTACCGCCGCACCCCTATTGTGGCGCGAACCGTTTTTAGGATTTGCAACGTAACGGCTGTCGGGAACAATCTTCCACATCTTTTTCTGAACGGAAAGCGGCCGGTAACCGTCAAAGACTTTTAGCCGCAGAGAATATTTTTCTTTAACGTAATTGTTTACCAATGCCAAATGTTCCGCCACGATTTTTCTCAGATATACTTTAGCGGTAGGGTAAAGAACTTGATGTGTGAAGTTATTGACTGTTGCGTATCGTACGTCCGTTACAATTGTGGAATCCACATCTCCGAGAAAAACGAGATTTGTATCTGTCTGGGCAAAGTCAAAAGAAACAACACAAAAGAAAAGAAACAGAACAAAATATTTTCTCATTTTTTTACCTTTTAAATTTTAATACAACACCGGTTATAGCGGGTAAAGAAACTGTTTTTTGAACTTCTCCCAATGATTTAATCCCGGCATCGTGAGCATTTACAAGCATTTCCCAATTCCCTTCGGGCAGCATGAACTTTACTTCGCTTTTCTGCTCGGCGTTAAATCCGACGAAAAAAAGATTTTGTTTGTAATTCAAAAAATACCCGAGCACAAAAGGATGCTTTTTTAACTCCACGAATTTGACATCCTCGTATTTGGCACGCCTGAAAGCGGGAAACTCCTTTCTGAGCTCAATCAGCCCCTTGTAATATTCTAACAATTCCTTGTTAATCTCGGCTTGTTTGTAATTGATGTAATTCGTCGCATTGTCTTTGTTGTAGGAATTATGGTCGATGTGTCCCTTATTTTTGTCGGGAACGTCGATGTCCCAAGGTATTACTTTGCTTCTCGCAAATTCCTGTCCTTCGGAAATCATTGTAATCCCTTGGGAAGTTAACAGGAACAAAGCACCCAATTTATTAAGTTTCATTTGACGGGGAGTTAGTTTGACAAACTTGTCCGCATTTTTAATTATTTGTTTGGGGTTTACTTCCCCGCTTCCGATGCGTACGAAATCGCCGAAAGTGTAATCGTCGTGGGATTCCAAATAATTAACCGAATGTTCTTTTTTGTAGAATAATCCGAATTTGTCCCGCAGCAGCGTACCATTAACGTAGCTTTCGATTCGCTTAATATTATTATTGCCGTACCACTTGCCAAAAATCCACCCCAAGCCGTCTATTGGATTTTGCCCTTTAACTCCGTTTCTAATTTGGTCGTTCCAAGCGCCCCAGCCCCGCCGGGAGAAACCCGTTGGGTCGTATCCGCCGCCCCAAGGTTCGCAAACGAACACCGCCGAAGGATTTACTTTGTGAGCTTCTCTGATAATTTTTTTAATTGTTTTCCAATCAATAAGTTTACCCAAGTCAAATCTGAAGCCGTCAATGTGGTATTCCTTCATCCAGTAAAGAATGCTTTCGACAATCATTCGTCTCACCATTGGAGCTTCCGTTCGTAAATCGTTCCCGCAGTAACTTTCGGCGACGAAACGACCTTTGTTGTCCAACCTAAAATAGTAATCCTTGTCAATCTGTTTCAGATTTCCCCTTTCATATTCGGAGAGGTGGTTGAACACAACATCCATCATTACACCAATGCCTTCTTTGTGAAAAGCCTTAACCATATCTTTAAATTCTTTTACTTGACGTCCATCTGCACCCATCCAAACACTACGCTTCAATTTTTTCCATGGCTGGGAATAATAGGCTGCGGGTGCAAAAAAGTTTGAAGTCATGTATCCCCAATAATTCCGTTCGTAAGGATTCCAAGTATTAAAAAAACCGTCGAGTGAATCCAAGTAAGGAATTTCCATATATCCGTATTCCATTGCAGGCAAAAGTTCAACCGTATTTACTCCCAATTTGCGGATGTAATTTATTCCGCCCTTAATTCCTTTTTCCACTAATCCCTCGTAAGTTCCGGGTAGTTTGCTTCCGGAAGAAGGGTGAGCGGTCATGTCCCGAATGTGCATTTCGTAAATAATTAAATCCCGCCAATCGCGCCGAACCCAACTGTCTCCTTCCCAATTGTAATTGTCTTTGTAAACAATAGCCTTACGGGGATTTAAATACGTTGTAAAAGTTGTAACGGCTTTTGCATAGGGGTCAACGCAAAGCGGTAAATCCGAACCGTCTCCGAAATAACTTTTGGAATAAACTTTGTAGCCATAATAAATTCCGTAGAGTTCTCCATTAATAACAGCCTCCCAAACCCCGTTTTTGTCCTTTGACATTTCGTAACTTTTTCCTGCAGTATCTTCCGGTCTTTCAAAAAGCAGAAGCCTGACATCTTTTGCGGAAGGAGCAAAAAGTCTAAAAAAGGTTTTCCCATTTTCAACGAAGGAACCTAATTTCTTGTTGCTGTAATATTTGTCAAGTTCTTTCTGATGCTGTTTAACATTTTCACCTAAAAGAGTTTCCTTAATAAACAATGTTTCACCTTCCGAATTTTGATGTAAAAAGAAAGTTGCTAAGATTAATATCGTGGATATTTTAAATTTCATAATGGTTTTGCTTTTCAAATTACGAAAAGATTTATCTGTGTTTTTATTGAAGGATTCGGTTTAAAAATTAAAAAGGACACTTTTGAAAGTGTCCTTCTTGGGAAAATAGTTTCAACAATTATCGACCAATTTCATCAAGATGTTCTTTCTTAGCCATTAAGGTGTCATGGTCTTCTTTATGATTGGGGTCTGCAACACAGCAATCAACAGGGCATACGGATGCACATTGCGGCTCGTCATAGAATCCAACGCACTCGGTGCATTTGTCCGGTACAATGTAGTAGTGTTCATCCGAATAAAAACCTTTTGCTCCGGAAGGTGCCGGGTCATCTTCGCCGTATGTTTGTCCGCCTAATTCCCACTCGGCTCCGCCTTCATAAATTGCAGTGTTCGGGCATTCTGGTTCGCATGCACCACAGTTGATGCATTCGTCGGTTATCATTATAGCCATTGTTTTACTCCTTGTTTAAATTGTGAATTAACTATCAATATTGTTAAAGAATAAGCTCTTAATTTTTCGTTGATTTATTTTATTAAAATCAACTGTTAAAATAATTAATTCCTTGAATTGCTACAACAAAATTTTAAAGAATTATTGAAAAAGCAGAAATGCGGAAGATATTTTACCAACCTCCGCTTGCACCACCACCGCCGAAACCACCGCCTCCGCCGGAAAATCCACCTCCGCCGAAGCCGCCGCCGAAACCACCGGAATCACCTCCTCCGAAGCCGCCCAAACCGCCTAAGAAAATCAAGCCGCCCGGACCGCGGAAGCGTGAAAAGATAAGAAACAGAATGAAGAAAATAATATAAAATATGAAACCTCTTCCTTTATCTCCTTCTTTTTCGTTTTTCCGGTTGTTGACGTATTCACCTTTAACGGCGGAGATAATGGAGCTTAAACCTGCCACAACCCCTTGATAATATTCGCCTTTGGCAAAATAAGGTGCTACTTGATTCCGAATAATAGAGCTTGCAAGGGCATCCGGTAAAGCCCCTTCCAATCCGTAGCC
>WFQV01000234.1 GCA_015486905.1 Melioribacteraceae bacterium
ATTGTGGATAATCCGATTCCAAACAAGGCGCCTAACACGCATTTGTTCCTTTACCCCGATAGTACAATCAGTAAGCAGAAAAGCCGCTTGGAAGTAAATTGGTGGGGCGATGACCCCGACGGAATTGTGGTCGGCTATTATTTTAAATGGGTCGGAATTGATTCATCGTGGACGTTCACCACTAAAAACGATTCTATCTTTTCTTTGCCGATTGGTTCGAAGGATACAACGTTTCGTTTCTTGGTTGCGGCTGTGGATAATGACGGCAACAATAAATACGACAAAACCGTAATTAGGAACGGAATTAATTTCGGTGCCGAACCATTTACCGACAAGAACGGCAACGGTGTTTACGACGCCGGTGAGGATTTTATCGACATTGGCAACGTTGACCCTACCCCTGCGGTTCAAAATTACCCGATTGTAAACAGTACGCCCGTTGTTACTTGGTCTAAGGAAACTACATTACCAAAGGAATCTTTCCCGGTAATGACGCTTGGTTGGGACGCCGAAGATTTGGATGGTAATTCGACAATTGTAAAAGTTAACATTGCTTTGAACGATACTACTGACGGCGTTGTTAGTCTTGACGGTGCTGTACGGTTGGTAACTTTAATCGGTGAGGATTTGAACACTGCGCAGCCCAAAATGAAAATATTAATCGATGGCTCTGAAAATAAAGTCAGTGCCGAAAGGCTAAGAAATTTAAGACTTGACGATTCCAACAGAGTCTTTGTGCAAGCTGTCGATATTTCCGGTGCAAAGTCGAAGTTCGTTGCTATCCCGGATTCCGGGAGCTCCTGGATAATTAAAAAACCAAAAGGCAAGTTTCTGATTATTGACGACTACGCGGGTAATGCTGCAGCTGGAACATTTTACGAAAATTTATTTAATTCCGTGCACGGTTCGGCATTGGCTGGCAAGTACGACGTGCTTGACCTTGAAAATACCAAACTTCCTTACGAATTTTTAACTTTTTTGGAAACGGTTAAATTGTTTGACTATATCTTTTGGTATTCGGACTCCAAACCGGACATCGATTTGGCAAACCTCGTTACGCAGAAATATTTGCAAGGAGGCGGGCACATTGCTTTTTCAATGACATTCGAAGATTCTTCGGATACTTTCCCGTTCGACTTGGGTACGTTACAAAATTTTCTCCCAATCGATTCGCTCGGACAGAAAAAACCCGTTCCGTTTTTGTTGAGCGGAGCAAATCTACTTGAGAGCAGTCAGGCAAGCAACTATCCACAGTTGAAGACCTCAGGTACGACAGGGTTCGTAAGAACTTTTTACCCGAGTTCTATTACTGCTTTTCCGGTTTATGATATTTCAAGTTCTCAAATTTCCGGACATATTGCAATAATGAACAACACAAAAAATTTGTTCTTTATTGGTTTACCGCTGCATTTGTGTAACGGAATAAAAGGCAACTTGCAAGTTTTCTTTGACAAATTATTTTTTGAAGATTTCGGATTGCAACCATGAGAAAGTTTTTTGAAATTATTGTTTTGTTTTTACCTATTCTTCTCTTCGGACAAGGGAAGGGGAAATTAATCGGCGTTATTACAGATGCAAAATCCGGAGACCCGCTGCCCGGCGTGAATGTTCTTTTAAAAGGAACTTACTACGGCGCCGCAACCGATTTTAACGGTAAATACATTATTAAAGGAATAGCTCCGGGTACTTACATTGTTGACGTTTCTTTAATAGGCTTTAAAACAATGGAATACACGGGTATTAAAATAAAAGCCGGCAAAACACTGAAGCTCGACGTCAAAATGAGAGAGACGGTTTTAACACTCGACCAGGACGTGGTTGTGGTTGGCGACAAACCCCTTGTGGACGTGGAGGAAACGCAAAGCATTCGCTCAATTAGTAAGAAAGATATTGAGGTTGCCTCTGTAGAAGATGTTAAAGATGTAGTTTCCCAGCAGGCGGGCGTTGTGGAATCCGACCACGAAATTCACATCCGTGGCGGTCGCTCTTACGAAAATGCTTTCCTCTTGGATGGTGTCTCGGTTCAGGACCCCTTAGCCGGAACAGGCTTCGGTTTGCAATTGAGTTCCAACGCCATCGAGGAAGTGCAGGTGATTACCGGAGGATTTAATGCCGAATACGGGCAAGCCACTTCGGGAATTGTAAACGTTCGCACAAGAGAAGGCTCCGATAAGTACAGCGGTTCGTTTTCCTACAGAAAAGATAATTTGGGAAACAGAAATTCATACCATGTTTTTAATACCGATATTGTGGAAGCAAACCTCAGCGGTCCCGAACCCTTTACAAAGTATTTATTGCCTGCGCTGGGACTTAAGTTCCCGGGCGATTTAACTTTCTTCGGAAGTTTCTACATGGGCATTACGGACGGTATTACACAAGGCTATTACAAACCGACGGCTAAGCAACTTTACTCTTCTACTTTTTACGGAACGCGCTTTGCTCCGAGAGCTTCAAATAACTGGTTCTGGATGGGAAAGTTAACTTACAAAATAAGCCCTACAATGAAACTCGTTCTTTCCTACAATCAGTCGGTTAGTA
>WFQV01000235.1 GCA_015486905.1 Melioribacteraceae bacterium
ACTTGATTGTCAAATATTATGTGAATTTCAGTGGGGTCGTAAAGTGTTTTCCCTTTACGGTTGGTGACACTCGTGCTGATTATGGGATGCTCCAATTTTTCGGCAAGAGCCAATGCAACATTATTGTCCGGAATTCTTATGCCTACGGTTTTCCTCTTCGTCCACAATATTTTAGGAACGGACTTTGAAGCAGGTAAAACAAAGGTGTAAGGACCTGGAAGAAGTTTTTTCATTACCTTGTAAGCATAATCCGAAACCTTTGCATATTTGGCAATCTCTTTAAGATTTGGAATGATGAAACTGAAAAGTTTTGTCTCTGCTACATGCTTAATCAAATAAATTTTTTCAATTGCTTCTTTGTTGAAAATATCACAACCGATTCCGTAAACGGTATCGGTCGGGTAAATTATTACTCCGCCATCTCTAAGAACGTTTACAGCTTTGTTAATATAGCGAACCTGCGGGGTCTCCGGATGTAATTCATAATATTCCATCATTTCCTTCTAAATATTGTAAGTTTTTTAATCTTGTAAACTACAATATAAAAGATGTTTTGTTTTTATCAAATCTTTTGTTTTACTTTTGCAAATGTTTATTAAAGAATTCTTACAAAAGTGAAACTAAAAAAGATTCCCAAGCAAGTTTATCTTTTAGGATTAATAAGCTTCTTTACCGATTTTGCAAGTGAAATGCTTTACCCGATTATCCCAATATTTCTAACCGCCGTACTTGGTGCTTCGATGACAATGGTCGGACTAATAGAAGGGACTGCCGAAATTACGGCAGGAGTTCTAAAGGGGTTCTTCGGGGGACTGTCGGACAAGTTAGGCAAACGCTCTTTGTTTGTGAGGATGGGTTACTCCCTCTCGGCATTGGTAAAATCCTTGCCTGGATTTTTCCCTTACACAGGTGTTGTCTTCTTTGCAAGGGTTACCGATAGAATTGGTAAAGGAATACGTACCGCACCGAGGGATGCTCTCTTATCCAAATATTCAAACGGAAACTCCGGCGCTGTCTTTGGTTTGCACAGAAGCATGGATACACTCGGCGCCGTTGTGGGTCCCCTTTTTGCTGTTGCTATCCTTTATTTTTTACCCGGTAAATACAATTTTGTTTTTATTGCCTCGCTTGTTCCCGGAATTGTTGCAATTTATTTTACGACACTTGTTAAAGACCCCAAGCAAATTCAAAAAACGGGGTCAAAAAAAGTTTATTCCTTCAAACTTTTTTGGAAGCAGTCACCTTACGAATACAAGTTCATTTTAATTTTGCTTACTCTGTTTTCCTTTGTAAATAGCAGCGATGTTTTCCTAATTTTAAAATCCGACAAGGATACCGGCTCGGGTACATTAGCTATTCTTGCTTACGTTCTTTACAATTTCATTTATGCCCTTTCTTCTTACCCAGGGGGAAAGTTGGCAGATAAAATTGGCAAACGGAAAGTTTTTATTATGGGATTGGTTGTCTTCTCGCTGGTTTATTTGGGATTTGCTTTAAATAATTCTTCTTATCTCGTTTGGATTTTATTTGCTTTCTACGGACTTTACACGGCGTTCACGGAGGGGACTTCCAAAGCGTGGATTTCGGATTTAATCGACGAACAATTTACCGCTACGGCAATAGGGGTTTTCACTATGCTCTCGGCTATGGCAATGATGATAGGCTCAATAATAGCGGGCGCTTTGTGGGATGCCTTCGGTCCCCAAGTACCGTTCCTTATTTCCTCCTTTGTCTCTTTGATTGTCGCTCTTACACTTTTTACGAAACTGAAAAATTGATACAAAGTCGGTTTTTCAGAAAGTGGTTTTTTTAGTCTTAAGTAATAAGTCTTAAGTCATAAGTTACCGGCGTCCGGAAAAGCCACGAATGCATGAATGAATTGGCTAAGATTTGTAGAGTGAATTGGTCCCCGATTCCGCAGGTTGCGTGGGAGGGGACAATCTGCGAAAAAATCATATTTTACCACGCAGAGAGCGCAAAGGAATGTCGCAAAGAGCGCATGGTCGGTTTTATGGAATTATCCGATTTATCCGGCATCTTTTCATGCCGATAATCAAGCATGAAACTGTATTTACCCGAAACAAGTTGTTGGTTTATCCGGTCTGATAATTTACTATGTTTTTTCATTATTGCCCCGATTGTCTGAACAAAGATAGGAAATTAGATACTTTTCGCAGACAAAAAATTTATTTATTTGCTTTTTCCCCATTCTGACTTTGGGATGAAATCTATTTGACAATCTTAATATTTAGTTGTTAATCATATGGCGGCAAGCCGCAATTAAGAATTAAGAATGAAATAATCCGTGATAATCTGTGTTATCTGCCTGCCACGCCGAAATGAAATGAAGGCTGGTGGTTAAAGGAAAGGAAAACCACAGACCCGCCTGCCAGCGGGCAGGTTTGCACGGAAAAATAAACCACAGATTTGCACGGATTAAACACAGAAAGATTATTTTTGAATTGTAAATAGTGAATTGTTCAAAGG
>WFQV01000236.1 GCA_015486905.1 Melioribacteraceae bacterium
CAGTAATCTCTCTTCAGCATTAAAGTGAAATGTGGCTAAAGCCGGAAAATATTGTTTCCATTTCTAGCCCGTTGACTGAAGTCAACGGCAATGTTGAGTAAAATTAACATCAAAGTTGAATGAATTTAAAGGTAGAGTTGACTAAAGTTAACTGCAATGCCGACAAACCCAACATTCCATTCTTCCAATATTCCAACAATCCATTTACCATTCACCATTCACAATTTACCATCCATTCATCCAACCATCCAATCATCCAACCATCCGACCATGCATCCCTGCAACTTGTCCCTGCTGCTTAGTGTGCCTCCAGCCAATTGTTGCCGATGCCAATGTCAACAACAACCGGGATTTGCAAAGGCAAAGCTGTTTCCATTAAATTTTTAATTAAAGGTTTTACAACTTCCAACTCTTCTTTGTTAGCGTCAAACACGAGTTCATCGTGAACTTGCAAAACCATTTTCGTTTTTGTTCTACGGTGTTTTAACTTGTTGTGAATTTTAATCATTGCAATTTTAATCATATCTGCGGCGGTGCCTTGAATGGGCATATTAATTGCCACCCGCTCCTCAAATTTTCTTACGGTTCTGTTTTTACTGTTGATGTTGGGCAGGAAGCGTCGCCTTCCAAGCAAAGTCTCTGCGTAACCTTTCTCCCTTGCTTTGTTAATCGATTCTTCCATATAGCTTTTAACATTCTTGAATGTAGCAAAGTAAGTATCGATTATTTCCTGTGCGTGAGTTTGTGTAATTCCCAGTCTGGATTTTAATCCGAAAGCACCAATTCCGTAAAGTATTCCAAAATTTACCTCCTTGGCTTTTCGGCGCATATCGGGTGTGACTTCTTCCGGAGATACTCCGAATACAAGTGCGGCGGTGTGACGATGAATGTCTTCCCCGTTTTTAAAAGCCTGCATTAAATATTCATCGCCGCAAATGCTTGCCATTATTCTCAACTCTATTTGGGAATAATCGGCGCTAAGGATTACGTAATTTTTATTTTTCGGAATAAATGCTTTCCTGATTTCCCTTCCCAACTCCGTACGGATTGGAATGTTCTGTAAATTCGGGTCAAGACTTGAAAGCCTGCCGGTTGAAGCAACGGTCTGGTTGTAGGTTGTGTGAATCCTTTGCGTTTCCGGGTCAATTAACTTCGGTAGAGCGTCGGCGTAAGTTGATTTTAATTTGGACACTTGCCGGAAGTTCAAGAGCATGTCAATAATGTCGTGTTGTCCGCGTAAGGCTTCCAGGGAGCGTGCATCGGTAGAGAATCCCGTTTTTGTTTTTTTCGTGGGTTTCAAACCGAGTTTATTGAAAAGGACCTCCTGCAATTGCTTTGTTGAATTGATGTTAAATGTTGATCCGGCAACATTGTAAATTTGTTGTGTGTAATTGTCCAAAAGTTTTTCAAGCTCTTTGCTGAAGGCGTGCAGACTTTCAACGTCAAGCTTTACACCGGTTCTTTCCATCTCTTCAAGCACGGGCGCCAGTGGGAATTCAATTTCGTAAGCCACTTTGGTAAGATTTTCTTTCTCCAATTTCTTTTTGAAAATCTCGTAAAGTCTGAATGTGATATCGGCATCTTCCGCTGCGTAATCTTTTAATTTTTCCAAATCGGTTTCGTAAATGGAATCGGGATTTTTTTTGTTCGTTACAATTTCAGAAAAGGGAATAGGGGAGTAATTTAAATAGTTTTTCGCAAGTTCATCCATTCCGTGCTTTTCGTCGGGGTTTAAAATGTAGCTCGCAAGCATTGTGTCGAAGTGAAAATTTTCCGTCTCAATTCCATTGGTTCTGAGCACGCCTATATCAAACTTTCCGTTTTGGCAAACTTTTTTAACATTCGGATTTTCGAATACGGGTTTAAATATTTTAACAAACTCATTAATGTTAAGCCTGTCATTTAACTCCCTTTGGAACAAATCTTCTCTCTGTTTGAACGGATTAACCGGTACGAAATAAGCCTCTCCGGCTCTGAGTGCAAAGGAAGCTCCGACAATATTAGCCCTTAGATAGTTAAGGGTGTCTGTTTCCGTGTCGAAGACGAAGAGCTTTGCCGAATTTAATTCCTCCGCCAATTTAACGGCTTCGTTAAAACGGGTAATTAAATGGTATTTAACTTTTGTTTTGTCAAAGTATGCCTGCGGTTCTTCTTCGCTTTCCAATTTAAAATTTTCAGCGTGGGGGAAAAGTTTAATTAATTTACCTCCGAGATTTTTAAACTCAAGCTCTGCGAATATTCTGTTTATCTTTTCGAAATCCGGCTGTGTGAATTTTGCATTATCCAAGTTAATTTCAAACGGAACATCGAGTTTAATTGTTGCAAGCTCTTTGGAGAGGAAGGCATTTTCACGGTCTGCCTCGAGTTTTGTTACCGTGGATTTCCTTTTAATTTTATCAAGATTTTCGTAAATATTTTCAACACTTCCGAATTGTTGAATTAAGGGCAAAGCGGTTTTTGGCCCAATGCCCTTAACGCCCGGGATGTTGTCCGAAGAATCTCCCACCAGCGCAAGGTAGTCAATCATTTGCAACGGGTCTTTGAAACCGAAATCTTTTTTAACCTTTTCCAAATTTACTTCAACAATTTCATCCGTCGATTTCCCCGGCTTAACGATTTTAATATTATCCGAAATCAATTGAATGTAATCCTTGTCCGGTGTAACAGCAATTGCCTCCAAGCCTTTCTCGGCAGCTTTTTTAACGGCTGTGCCTATTAAGTCGTCCGCTTCGTAACCGGGCAAAATGTAAACAGGCATATTAAATGCTTCTACTATTTGCTTGATTCTTTCTATTTGCGGGATTAAATCATCCGGCATTTCCTGACGTGTTGCTTTGTAATCCTCGTAACGTTCATGACGGAATGTTTTTTCTTTTGAATCGAACGCAACGGCAATGTAATCCGGTTTTGTGTCCTCAATTATTTTGAATAGCTGAGTTAAAAATCCGTACACAGCTGATGTGGGCTCGTCTTTGGAAGTTTTAAGCGGTCTGTTAATAAATGCGAAATACGCTTTGTACGCAAGGGAGAGGGCATCGATAAGTACAAATCTTTTTTTCTTTTCCATTTCCATTTTCCTTAAAGGAGAAAAATATTTATTTTTAGTTCCGTTCTATTCTTATTTAAGAATTGGTTTTCTA
>WFQV01000237.1 GCA_015486905.1 Melioribacteraceae bacterium
TGTAAATGCAGGAATGTTTTTCTTTAATTTCTTGACAAAAAAAAACAAGGATTTAGGTTGTAATACTATATTCTACCTATCCCAAAGGGTTCGAAAGTTTGTAGAAGAAAATTTGGCAAAACAAAAACGATGCCGAAGGTATAGAAGTTAATTTTAAATGACACTTATAATCAGAAAAATTGTCCATTGTAAATTAACTTCCTCTTTCTCCACTTTCAACTAATAATGAGACTAGCGTCTTACCTCTTGCGTCTCTCATCTTAATTTTGTCCATTACGAGAGTGATAGAATTTGCATAATTTAATTAAGGCGGACCTGTCGCGCCGAATCACGACTTGTAAGGAGAAGGCGGATTTCTTCTTTCTGATTTTTTATTTTTTGCAACTGATTTTAAATCTGTACCAAAAGTTGAACAAATCACCCCAGCGTATTTTTACCTATTTGCTGTTCTGCAAATTTTTCATTAAATTATTTTTTAAATATTATATTCCTCCCAATTCTCTCACCACCATTATTTAGGGAATTTGACAGAACATATAAGTGTTAACCTGTCAATTACTGCCTCCTTAAAAAGAATATTGGCAGAATTATAAAATTTATTATGAAGGTTTTCTATGAAACGTTCGATGGTTTATTTTATTATTTTCTTGCTTCTTACCGTTACAATACAAGCACAACAAACCTATTACACTTGGAAAGGCGGCTCCGGTTGTGTTGACGTTACTGCAGGGCAGTTTACGAATTATAGGACCGTGAACCCCGGCAACCCGATTGGCGCTTTTACTGTTGTGAAATACAACAATGTCAGTGGAGAGTACAAGCAGGTAGTAGGGGCTAATATCGGAGGAGGGTTAAAATTTATTCCCTTTTATTTACCGAAGAAAATGATACTTGAAGTAATTCATACAACAAATCATTCGCCGGTTGTGGTAAACGATAGTTTACGACGCACTTGGATGTAAGGTTTAGACACTCGTGAACCAAGCCCAAGGGCCGGGGAATTATTCTGTGCAGTTCAACGCGGCTAATCTTCTAAGCATGGTTTACATATTTTAATTATAAAACAAACAGGAGGTAGTGAAATGAAAAAAACAACATTTTTTTGTTTATTTTTTTTCCTTTTCAGTCAATTGGCATTTGCACAATGGGTGGAAAGCGTAGGCGGGACTTCGACCGATTTTGTTAACAAAATAAATGTTGACCTAAACGGAAATGTGTATCTGCTTGGCGAATTTTACGGAACGGCGGATTTTGATCCAGGAGAGGGGACGCACGAACTTACTTACACAGGTACATCCTCGGACATATTTTATGCTAAATACGATAATTCCGGCAAATTTGTCTGGGCAAAAAATATCGGCGCACCTTATGTTAGCGGCGGACCGCGAGGGAACGGAATTGCAATCGACGGTTACGGGAACGTATATCTCACTGGGAATTTTACTTTTACTTGTGATTTTGACCCCGGCGACAGCGTAAGAAATCTTACAAGCGCCGGCTCGAACGACGTTTTTTTTGCAAAATACAATTCTAACGGCAATTATCAATGGGCAAAAAATGTTGGCGGAAGTTATCTCGCGAATGATTTCGGCATAGATATTGCCGTCACGGGAGACGGAAAAGTTTTCGTTACCGGCTCTTTTGAGTCAACAGGCGACTTTAATCCAGATTCCGGCGTGTATAATTTAACAAGTCAGGGCGGTAAAGACGTCTTTTTTGCAAGATATAGCTCGTCGGGTGAATTTATTTGGGCAAAGAGCGTCGGAGGCGCTTCAGACGATATTGGCACAAACATAACGTTTGATAATAACGGTAATATTTTAATTGCCGGAATATTTGAGGGAACGGCTGATTTTGAGTCCGGCGCGGGAGTTTATAATTTAACCGGCGCCGGCGGAAGAGACGTTTTTTTCGTAAAATATACTATGGACGGAGATTTTATATTAGCGAAAAATATCGGCGGACTGGAAGACGAGTGCGTAAACGGTATGTTTGTTGACGGAAGCGGCAATATCTATATTGACGGCGAATTTCAAGGAACGGCTGATTTTGACCCGAGCGAGAACGAGTTTAACTTGACGAGTAACGGTGATAAGGATTTCTTTTTTGCAAAATATAACCCAAGCGGTCAGCTTATTTGGGCAAAAAGTATCGGCGGAGATTCGGACGATATTGTGAACGATATCGCCGTTGACAAAAACGGCAATGTATATTTAATCGGGTATTTCAGTTTAACTGTCGATTTCGATCCCGGTGCGGGCGTCGAGGAATTAACGACGGTGGGAAGCTCAGATGTGTTCTTCGCCAAGTACAATTTGAACGGCGAATATGTTTGGGCAAAAAATATAGGAACGCCGGGGATATCAATGTATGATTTCGGGGAAGGTTTGGCGATTGATAGAAACGGATACTTATTTATTACCGGCGACTATCAAGGTACAGCGGATTTTGACCCGGGAGAAGGCGAAACGAACCTCACAAGCGCAGGCGATTATGACGTCTTTTTCGGCAAATATACTTCCTCTGGTACTGTCCCCGTCGAGCAGGAAATGCAAACGACGCCGTCTGAATTTAATCTCTTGCAGAATTACCCGAATCCCTTTAATCCGACAACAACTATTAGGTACGCCATCCCGGCGTCTGTCATTTCGAACTCGAGCGAAGCGTGTTGCGAGAAATCTCATGGGATTTCTTCCAGCCGCTGGCGGGACAGAAATGACATTGCTAATGTAATTTTGAAAGTTTACGATGCGCTCGGATGCAAAGTCGCAACCCTCGTAAATAAAGCCCAAGCGCCGGGTAATTATTCTCTGCAATTCAACGCGGCTAATCTTCCGAGCGGGATTTATTTTTACACATTAAGAGCAGGTGGGTTTACAACTACAAAGAAAATGATTTTGATGAAATAGAGTTAATTAAAGCAATAATTTTTAGAGGTGAGGGTATAACATTTAAAACGCTCACCTCAAAGATTATTGTAATATTCTAAATATCATTTTAATTTATTTAAGCTAAAAAAAATCATGGAGGGGAAAATGAGAAATAATTCTAATGTTATTTTTAAGCTATTTTTATTTCTGTGCATTATACCTTTTATGGTTAACAACATAAATGCACAAGTTCATACAAAGAATGAAAAATATTTTTTACCCCAAAATAAAAGAAAAATTGTAAATAGAAGGGATTTAATAAGTTTTACATCAAGTGATTCAAATGTCACATTACTTGGCAGATGGGGTAATGGTCCCAGTTACGCTGTAGCTGTGAAGGGGCACATTGCTTATTTTGGCAATGGATATTATTTGGAAATAGCCGATGTAACGGATCCTCATAACCCCAACAGTTTAGGTAAAATATTCTTGCCTTCGTTGGTTGAGAAAATAGCGGTAAACGGCGATTACGTATATGTAATAACGGAAGAAGATGGTTTGCAAATAATAAATGTTAGTGATCCCGCAAACCCTGTTAAAGCGGGACATTTTGACACGGGACATTATGTGGGCGGTATTTTTACCAAGGACAAATATGTGTTTATTGTAAAAGCATCAGGAAGTTTACTGATATTAGATGTAAATAATCCAAGCTCTCCTTCGGAAACAGGTTACTTTAGTGCAAATGGAGGTTATTCCGTAGGAGGAGTTTATGTAAGTGGAAACTATGCTTATGTTGCAGAAGGCGAGAAGGGTTTAATAATTGTTGATGTAAGTAATCCTTCTGAACCCGTTAAAATCGGCTCTTTCTATTCTCAGGACTTTGATGTCAAGGATGTTTTTGTAAAAGATAATTATGCTTACCTTGCTAATGACTATGAAATA
This sequence comes from Melioribacteraceae bacterium, assembly GCA_015486905.1. Lineage (GTDB taxonomy): Bacteria > Bacteroidota > Ignavibacteria > Ignavibacteriales > Melioribacteraceae > WFQV01. The sequence goes on from WFQV01000237.1 coordinate 3,816, forward strand.
ATTATTTTAGACATAAGTAATCCCACCTTGCCAAATAAAATAAGCAATTACGGAAATTTTCAGAATTTAAAGGGAATTTATGTCTCAGGTGATTATGCTTATGTGGGCTCTGATGAGTATTTTTTAGTACTCGATATCAGTAATCCGTCAGCTCCTCAATTGAAGGGATATTTGGAAACGAAACCTTTTGTGTGGGATATTAGTGTTAACGGTAATTATGCTTATATTGCTTATTCAGCCGGAGGGCTGGGCATAATTAATATTAGCAATTCTACGTCTCCCATTGAAACATCTTCTATTGAAGGAGGAGATTATGCTATGGATGTTTGTGTGTCTGACAATTATGCTTATGTTGCAGATAGGAGGGCGGGGTTGCGTATTTTAGATATCAGTAATCCCAATAACCCTTCACAAGTTGGTTTTTCTTTTACTGATGACGAAGCTCACGGGATTCATGTTAGCGGTAATTATGCCTATATTGCAGATACCTATCACGGGTTAAAAATATTTGACATTAGTAATCCTATGTCTCCTTTTGAAGTTGGAACTCTTAACACCGGATATTCTGATTCCCAATCCGCTGAGTTAGTTTTTGTCAAGGATAATTATGCTTATATCTCGGACGAGTATAATGGTTTTATTATTGCGGATGTAAGTAATCCTTCCTCGCCGTCCATAATATGGTCAAGCGGCTCTGTAAATCCTACCGGAATTTTTGTTAAAGAAAACTATGCTTACCTTTCTCAAGAAAGCGGTTTATCCATTTGGGACGTTAGTAATCCATCTGAAACTTTTAAAGTTAGTTCTTTAAATCTAAATAGCTTGTATTCCGGAGGTGTTTATGTTAGTGGCAACTATGCTTATTTAGCGAATTCGGGTTTGTATATTGTGGACATAAGCTCACCTGCTTCTCCGATTAAAATAGATTTTATTCCAGATGGAGCTATGGATGTTTTTGTTAAAGGGAAATATGCTTATGTAACGGAAGAAAACGAAATGCAAATTTTGGACGTAAGCAATCCTACCTCGCCTAATGTTGTGGGAGTTTTTAATCTTAATTCATCTATGTCAAATATTTTTGTAAGCGAAAATAAAATTTATGTTGCTTCGGGGACTGCTGGGGTTTATATTTTACAAAATGATTTAATTAGCAAAGTTAAAAAAGCTAACAAGTGTTTACCAATGAATTTCAATTTATCCCAAAACTATCCCAATCCGTTCCCCGCCTTTGGTGAGACAAGCGCCCCAACAACCAAAATTAAATATTCAATCCCTGTTGTAGGGAGCCCGCATATGCGGGACGAGCTGTCCGTACATCTGACTGTTTACGACATTTTAGGTCGTGAGATAGCCACGCTTGTAAACAAAAAACAACCCCCCGGAAATTATTCCGTGCAATTTAATGCGGCAAATCTTCCGAGCGGGATTTATTTTTACACATTAAGAGCAGGTAATTTTACAACTACAAAGAAAATGATTTTGATAAAGTAATCAAAGAATTTTACATAATTAAACACAAGCCGGCGAAAGCCGGTTTGTTGGTTTTTCGTCATTTTAGGGAAAAATAATTTCGCCTCACAAACAGTTGTTGTAAACTCGTCCTGCCGAAACACAGATTTTGATTTTGGTTTCTCTTTGAAAAACAGTATATTAAAAAAATAAAAGTTTATTTAATGAAACAATTATGACTAAGTTTAAGACACCCAAGTCAATGATGAATGTGTCAGGAGTTGATTGATTGGATGGTTGGATGAATGGATGATTGTTCTTTTATTTTTTGCTTAGATGTTGAGGTTGAGACTTGTTACAGATTACCGAAAAACAAAGTGTACAAAATAATTTTAACAAAGCTCTACTTGAGCGACATTTCATTAACCCCGAGCTTTAGCTCGGGGGTAATACGAAAGAAAACATTAGAGTGTTTTGGCGCGATTTTTGGTTTTGCTCGTTTGTGGAAGATAAAAATCGTGACAAAACTTCATAGTGAAATAATCAGATGAACCGACATGGCTAAGTTTAAGACACCCAAGTCAATGATGAATGTGTGAGGAGTTGATTGATTGGATGGTTGGATTGTTGGATGATTGGATGGAATGAAAGATGAAATTTGTAAGCTCTATCACTCAAATAGTTATTTTAATTGTAGAAATAAGGAATACACAAATAAAAGGAAAGTTAGCTTGATTACAGGATTAAAAACATTCGCGAAAATTCGTGTGATTAGCGGCTAAAAACAAAAAGATGAAAAAAAATGTCTTTATAATAGTAATATCTCTTCTTCTCATTTC
>WFQV01000238.1 GCA_015486905.1 Melioribacteraceae bacterium
CTTCTCAGGATAAGTCGGGAGAAGAGTTGTTGAAAAATTTGAACTTTTAACTACGCCAAACATTTCGATAGATTGCTTCACTTCGATACATTCGGCATCGTTTTTGTTTTTTAAAATTTTCTCCTACAAACGTTCGATCCCTTTGGTGTCGTTTGTTTTTCAAACCTATTAACCATTTTCCCGCATTCTGCGTAGCAGGGTTCTTAATAAACACAAAGAATCAGCCCTCCCTCCTGCCTGTCCTGCCTACCGGCAGGCAGGCGGTAGGCAGGTCGGGAAGGGAGTGAAAGGGTAGGTTGGGAAAAATAAGGAAAGCAAAAAATTGTAACAATAAGCTTTGGAGGAAAAGACAAGATATTTTTTTTTTGCCCCCAAATTTAAACTTGTACCTACAAAATTTTAAAAATACATTTGTGCTATGGAACAAAATTCCTTGACAGTTAAGTCTTAGAAAGATATATTTGAACTATGAAAAATGTGAAATTAAAATATTTTACTTTCCTTTTCTTAGTGGCGGGCACAACAGTTATTTTTGCAAATGCTCTTTTGTCCGTTTTCCAAGCTCACAGCAACGGTAACGACATCATTGTAGAATGGCAGACCACTCAGGAAAATAATCTTAAAGAATTTGTTGTACAGAGAAAAACAACCACGAGCGATTTCATTGATGTTGGCACCGTTAAAGCAAAAGGAAGTAATTCCTATTACACTTACAAAGACGAGAGCGCTTACAAGACTACCGGAACACTTTACATTTACAGATTAAAAATAGTTGACAAAGACAATACTATTTCTTATTCGGCTGAGGTTTCCGTTTCCCACAACGTGTCAAGCGTTAAAAGGACATGGGGCAGTATTAAAGCATTGTTCCGTTAGACCTTTCAAAATTCATTTGCAATGTTTCCTTTAATTAGTAATTGCGTTTCCAATGATTGAAAACGAGATTCCGATTTTTTTAGCTTCCGCTTCACCGAGAAGGAAAAAACTTCTTAAACAAATAGGGCTTAAATTCAAATCTTTCTCAGTTGATTTAAATGAAGAATTTTCAGACGGTGAACATCCGGTAAAAACGGTTACACGATTGGCTTCGGATAAACTTTCTCTTGCTAAGGAAAAAGTCAAAGATGGCATTGTTATTACGGCAGATACTATTGTGGTTCTGAATGGTAAAATTTTGGGAAAACCGGCAAACAAAGAAGATGCCGTACGAATGTTAAAAATGCTTAGTGGTAAAACTCATTTCGTTTATACCGGCTTTGCGGTTTTTAATTCGATTAACGCTAAACTTGTGCTCTCTCACAGAAGGACAGCCGTTACGTTTAGAAAATTAACCGATAAAGAAATTGTCGATTACGTTGCAGGTGGTAGCCCGTTGGACAAAGCCGGTTCTTATGGAATTCAAGACGATTACGGCGCCGTGTTTGTTAAAGAAATTAAAGGCTGTTACTATAATGTTGTAGGACTACCTCTCTCGGATGTTTATCAGGCAATTTTAGAAGTGCTGTCATGATTAAAAAATTAAGAAAAAACGTAATCCTGGCAATTATCGTATCAGCCGTGATTTATCTCGCTCTTACTATTTATGCCGACTATGATTCGGTACTTAAAGCCTTTGAAGTATTTCCCTTTTACATTTTGCCTTTGGTTTTACTCTTTGCCTTCGGGAACTACTCAGTACGTTTTCTTAAGTGGCATTATTATTTAAGAAAATTAAATGTACAAATTTCCGTTAAGGATTCCTTCCACATATTCATGTCCGGTTTAATAATGAGCGTTACACCTGGGAAGTTCGGAGAGGTGATGAAATCTTACCTCGTAAAATTTAATACCGGTGAAGCTGTAAGCAGAACAATTCCCGTGATGATTGTCGAAAGGATTACGGATTTTTATTCTTTATTAATTATTGCTCTGCTTGGTGCTTTTTATTTCGATTACGGGAAAGCAGTGATAATAGTTGTAACTCTTTTTTTTGTACTGTTAACAATTGTTATTAATCAAAAAAGACTCTCGTTAAAAATAATTTACTCAATGGAAAAAATCCGATTTCTAAAAAAGTATGTGGAAAATTTTCGAACGGCTTACGAAAGCGCATACACGCTTTTGAAAATAAAACCTCTTTACGAAATGACTTTGCTTAGTGTAATTGCTTGGTCGTTAGAATGCTTTGCTTTCTATTTGATTCTTGTGAATTTTAATTTGAACGTTTCCGTGCCATGGTCCTTGTTCATTTACGCCTTCGCTACAATTATCGGTTCTATCACACTATTACCTGCCGGCTTGGGAGTGACTGACGGCTCCCTTACATATTTCATTTACAATATTTCAAAACAGATGAATGTAGCGGTTGCTTCTACTTTAATCACAAGGTTATCTACACTTTGGTTTGCCGTTTTAATTGGTATTTTCAGTCTTTGGCTTTACAAAAAGAAAAATGCAGAAATTCTGGATTTTACAGAAGAAAGAAAAAATCCGTAAACATTGGTACGGATTTAAAATCAGTGGAAAAAATAAAAAATCAGAAAGAAGAAACAAGAAATCTGCCTACTCCCGACAAGTCGTGATTCGGTGCGACAAGTTGTATTTTTATAACGTAGATTGCTTGTCCCGCATTCTGCGGGACGAGGTTCAGAAAACGCACCAAGAGTCAGCCCTCCCTTCGGGAAGGGAAGGAAAGGGCAGGTTGGTAAAAATAAGGAAAGCAAAAAATCGTGACAAAACACTCAAGAGGGAAAGACAAGATGAATTTTTTTTGCCGCTAAATTTAAGCTTGTACATAAACATTACCTTTTATTAAGAAGATTTTTGATTTTTTTTATTAAAAAAAGAGATTGATTCTTGAAAATCAGCTAATTCGTTATTATTTTCACAGTCTAAAATTAATTATGGGAGGTCATTATGAATGAAGACAACGGAATCGGGAAAGGATTGTTCTTAGGGTTCTTAGCGGGCTCGTTAGTAGGCTCGTTAATTGCATTGCTTTATGCACCCAAGAGCGGTAAAGAATTTCGTTCGGATTTAAAAAAATCATCTGATGAAATACGCGACGATGCTGAAAAATACATTGAACAAGCAAAGGAAAAAGCAAACAACTTAATTAATGAGGGAAAGAAAAAGTCGGAAGAATTGGTTGCCGACGCTAAGGAAAAAGTTGATGAACTTTTAAAAGAAGCGGAAGGAATAATTGAAGACGCAAAAAAGAAAACCGGCGTTGCAGTTGAAGAAGGTAAAAAAAAAGTAGAGAAAGAAAGCGGAAAGCTTAAAAGCGCAATTAAAGCAGGCTTAGATACTTACAAATCTGAAAAGGAAGCTTAAATTGGGGCTAGGATTAATAGATATTTTAATTGTAATTCTTATTATTTTAGCCTGTGTTCTAATAGCTTATTTAATTATCACGCTGAAGAAGGTCAATGAGAATTTGGCTGTTCTTCAGCGTGATTTAAATAATATTAATGACCGTTTAAATCCCATCTTGGAAAACCTTAACGAAATCACAAAGAAGACGTTAAACATTTCTTCCGAAGCCGAATTGCAAGTGGAAAAGGTAAAAAATTTTATTGATTCTTTCGGCAGCGGAATTACAAAGTTTAAATCAATTAAAAACGAAACGGAGCCCGAAAAACGAATTCCCCTTTTGATTAAAAATGTTTCCGCAGTTGTAAAAGGAGTTTCCGTTTTTCTTAGAGAACTTAAAACGTAAGAATTGTTTAGAAATAATAAATTAGATACGGAGGAAATTTGAAAGAGTACAAAGCAGATGCTATTAGGAATTTTGCATTCATTGGTCATGGCGGTAGTGGCAAGACTTCCATTGCGGAAGTAATGCTTTTTACTGCCGGTGAAACGAATAGGATTGGAACAGTTGACGAAGGGAATACAATCTCTGACTTTTCACCCTTTGAGATTGAAAGAAAGATTTCTATTTCAGCAACCCCCTTACACGTTGAATGGAAAGACACTAAATTAAATTTTATCGACACACCCGGCTACTCCGATTTCGTCGGGCAGGTAATCAGTTCGCTTTACGTTGCCGATGTTGCCGTTGCCGTAGTTAAGAGCGCCGAAGGTGTGGAGGTGGGAACCGAAGCTACTTGGGATTACGTTAAAAAATATAATCTTCCCGCCGCAGTAATAATTAACAAAGTTGACAACGAGCACTCCAAGTTCGACGATACCTTTAATTTGGTTAAGGAAAGATTAAGCTCGGATGCGACTATTGTTTCTTTCCCTGTTTCGGAAGGACTTAATTTCGATGCGGTTGTCGATTTAATTAAAATGAAAAAATTAACTTTCGGCGAACCGAGCTCAAAGAAAATTACCGAGGAAGATATTCCGGCTGACTTAAAAGAAAAAGCGGAAAAATTGCGCGAAGAATTAATTGAGAAAATCGCTGAGTCGGATGAAGAAATAATGAACAAATATTTTGAAGAAGGAACCCTCGAAGGTGATGACTTAATCAACGGAATTAAAAAAGCAATCATAAACGGCAGTATTGTCCCCGTCTTTGCAATGTCGGCCGACAAAGCTGCGGGTATTAGTAATTTCTTGGACTTCGCTCAGGAATTTTTCCCCTCACCTTTGGATAGAGGTCCCGTTAAAGCAAAAATGGCGGACAAGGATCAAGAAGTGGAAATACCTTGTGATGAGAACGGCGAATCTGCTCTGCAGGTTTTCAAATCCCTTTCCGAGGCTCACGTTGGTGAACTTTCTATTTTTAAAGTATTTGCAGGTTCCCTGAGCGCTGGAATGGATTTACAGAACACTACTAAAAATCAAACGGAACGTTTGGGACAGCTGTTTATTCTTAACGGGAAAAACAGGAAAGAAATTTCAACTATTTACGCAGGGGATATTGGTGCCGTAGTTAAATTAAAGGACACACACACCGGCGATACTTTGTCATCCAAGAATTTCCCCGTAGTGCTACCGGGAATCGATTTCCCCGGACCAGTAATTCGCGGTGCCATTAAACCGAAAGCCAAAGGCGATGAAGATAAAATTGCTTCGGGACTTCACACAGTTCACGAAGAAGACCCAACTCTAAGTGTTCATTTTGATCCGGAATTAAGTCAAACAATAGTTTCAGGACAAGGCGAGCTTCAACTTTCCTTAGCGGTTAGAATGCTGAAAGAACGTTACGGTGTGGAAGTCGGTTTGACGGAGCCGAGAATTCCTTATCGCGAAACCATCAAAGGTGTTGCGGAAGATGCCGAATATAAACACAAGAAGCAATCGGGTGGCAGGGGGCAATACGGGCATGTCCACTTAAAATTAGAACCTCTCTCTCGCGGCGAAGGCTTCGAATTTGTTGACGCCATCGTCGGTGGCGTTGTGCCGGGTAGATTTATTCCTGCCGTGGAGAAAGGCGTTCGTGAAATAATGGAAAAAGGTGTCCTTACCGGCTCAAAAGTCGTGGATGTTAGAGTTACTCTTTTTGACGGTACTTTCCACTCGGTTGATTCTGACGAAGTCTCCTTTAAAATTGCCGCTTCGCAAGCCTTTAAAAAAGGCTTCTTAGAAGCAAACCCCGTAATCTTGGAACCCATTTACGATGTTACAATCAAAGTGCCTGACGAATATATGGGTGATGTAATGGGAGATATTTCTTCCCGTCGTGGAAAAATTCTCGGAATGGATTCCGAAGGTCCTTTCCAGGTCATTCGTGCAAAAGTTCCGCTTGCGGAGTTGTACAAATACTCCACCCACTTGCGTTCGCTTACACAGGGACGCGGAATGCACACGCGGACTTTTTCTCATTACGAAGAAGTACCGAAAGAAATAGAATCCAAGATTATTGAAGAATACAAGAAGGCAAAAGAAGAAGAATAATCTTTTTCAACGTTTTACATGGGCGGAGTTTATCCTCCGCCTTTTTAATTTTAAATTCTACTTTCCATTCGCCGAAGCATCGGCGTGATAATCCGCCTGCCGGCAAGCAGTTAGCTTTGCCATCCCAACGGTACAAGTTTAAATTTAGTGGTTTTTCTCCGTTGAACGTTTTGTCACGATTTTTATCTTCCCCAAACGAGAAAAGCCAAAAATCGCGCCAAAACACTTTAATGTTTTCCCTCAACCTACCCCCGAGCTGAAGCTCGGGGTTAATGAAATGTCGCTCATGTAGAGCTTTGTTAAAATCATTTTGTACGCTTTGTTTTTCGGTAATCCGTAACAAGTCTCAACCTTAACCTCAACCTCTAAGCAAAAAATAAAAGAACAATCATCCATCCTGTCGCGACGAATCCCGCAAAAATGCGGTGTAAACCTCGCAGAATGCGAGGGAAGCAATTTGCCGGTTCAGTAAGTTAAGGCTAATCATTTGAACAGATCGTGTCCCCCTGAATATGCGCAGATTGCAAGCAATTTACGCTACAAAAATGCAACCCGTCACGGCGTAGCCTGAGCATAGCGATGGCGAAGACGGACCTATCTAACTTCTTACCTCTTGCGTCTCGCATTAAACTATTTCTTATTTCTTGTTTCTTCTTTCTTATTTTTTTTATTTTTTACAATCGATTTTAAACTTGTACCATCCCAACTTATCGACAAACATTTTTAATTCTTTATTTTTTATTGCTGTAATTTCTTCTAAGAAAATTTTAATCTTAAATTTCGACTTCAAATATTTATTTTAAATCAATTTTTATTAAAAGAAGATTTTAACAATTTGATGAAAAAGAAAATTAAAATTCATTTTTGGGATTACGTAGCCATTACAATCGGTGCAATAATAATGGCGATTGGGATTGGGGTTTTCCTTGTGGATGCTAAGGTCGTCCCGGGCGGCGCAAGCGGTTTGGCAATGGCTATTCATTACCTCTCGGGTAATAAAATTCCCGTTGGACTGATGATATGGTTAATTAACGTTCCCCTTTACATTTGGGGGATCAAGGAGCTTGGCAAACGTTTTGGGGTAAGAACTTTCTACGGCTTTACCATTAGTTCGTTCTTCATTGATTTTTTTAGAGGAGATATTCCCGGCTTCTCACATTTACGCCTTCAGGATTCCGCAGTCGTACAAAATTTAATGCACCAGGATTTTCTCTTTCTGGTTATTATCAGCGGAACGTTAGTAGGTGTAGGCGTGGGGATAATCTTTAAATTTAAAGGCACAACTGCCGGGTCGGATATTGTGGCGGCAATAATGCAAAAACATTACGGAATCAAACCTGGGCAGGCAATGATGATTACCGATTTCATTGTAATTACTTTTGCCGGATTGGTAATTCATTTTGAACATCTATCGCCCGATAAGCCGGCTCTCATCCTTACTTTCTACGCATTCTTTCTGCTTTTCATTTCAACAAGAATAATCGATCTGATTATTGACGGATTCGATTATGCTCGAATGGCGACAATAATTTCCGAGAAAGCGGATGATATTTCCGAAATGATTATTAAAGATTTTAGCCGCGGCGCCACGGCACTGAAATCCCGCGGGCTCTACAAAAACATTGAGCGTGAAGTTATTGTTACCGTCGTAACGCTTAAGGAAGTCGGGCGCTTGACCGATGCGGTACAAGAAATTGACCCGGATGCCTTTGTTGTAATTTACAACGTCCACGAAGTTTTGGGCGAAGGCTTTAGAAGAAGAATTTAATTTTAAGGGAAAATCAAATGAACAAACCGACAAAAATAAAATTAATTAATAAGGAAACATTAAGAATTGTATGGGATGACGGAGAGATTTACGATTACCCTGTAAAGTATTTGAGAGACGAATCCCCTGATGCTGCCAATAAAGGCGAATCAACACTGGGACAGCAGCCCGAGCAATTAAATAAAGGCGAAGACAAACCGGGTAAATACGAAATTGAAAAAATAGAAATAGTTGGTGGCTACGCAATTAATATTTATTGGAAAGATGGTGTTTCCGACGGAATCTATTCCTACGAGCTTTTGAGAAAATGGGGAAAATATTTCAGCGTTGTTGAAAATCTTCACCAGGACTTTGAACACCACCACGAAGGAGGACACGAATAATGGAGTTCCCTGCAGAGCAAATTTTTGAGTCTTACGAAAAATTTCATGAAACAGAATTTCCCTCGTCAAAATTTAAACACAGTACAATTGAAAAGTTGGTTGGAAGAATTAAGCAAATAGGGAAATTTGAAACTCAAACTGCAGGTAAATCTTTTAAAGGCAAGAAAATCTATCTGATTAAATTCGGAGGGGGGAAGAAGAAAATTTTTCTCTGGTCACAGATGCATGGGGATGAACCCACCGCAACAATGGCTATTTTCGATCTGTTGAATTTCTTTAACCGCAACGATGAGTTTAACGAGCTTAGAGAAATTGTAGAAAGAGAAGCCACAATTTACTTTCTTCCAATGCTTAACCCTGACGGAGCGGAACTTAATATCAGAAGGAAC
>WFQV01000239.1 GCA_015486905.1 Melioribacteraceae bacterium
AAACAATTGAGTACAAAAATGTTTCCTTTCACTACGACGATTCACCGGAGCTGGTTTTAAAAGATATTTCGTTTAAAATAAACAAAGGCGAAATCATTGCAATTGTCGGAAGTTCGGGCGCAGGCAAATCCACATTGGTTGATTTGCTGCCACGCTTTTTCGACCCAATCGACGGAGCTATTTATTTTGACGGAATTGATTTAAGAAAAATTAAAATTGCCTCTTTGCGAAAACAGATTGGAATTGTAACTCAGGAAATTGTTTTGTTTAACGAAACAGTTAGCAAAAATATTGCTTACGGACTCTCCGAATGTCCGATGGAGAAAATTGTCGAATCGGCAAAGGCGGCTAATGCACATAATTTTATTATTGAATTACCCAAAGGTTACGACACGGTAATAGGGGAAAGGGGAACAAAGCTCTCGGGCGGAGAAAGGCAAAGAATATCAATAGCGAGAGCCCTGTTGAAAAATCCCCCGATAATGATTTTTGACGAGGCAACCTCTTCTCTCGATAATGAATCCGAGGCTTTGGTACAGGAAGCAATTGAACGTTTGATGAACGACAGAACCACATTCGTAATTGCTCACCGGCTTAGTACCATTCGGAACGCCGACAGAATACTCGTGCTTGAAAACGGAACAATTGTTCAGGACGGCAAACATGATGAACTGTTGAGGGATGCCAAAGGAATTTACCGGAAACTTTACGAGCTTCAATTTAGGAATCGAGAATGAATGATAATTCCCAAACATTAAAAATAATCGACAAGACAATCCTGGTTTTTGCTTTCATTTTTTTTGCAAGTTTAACCAACTCGATTTTCTTAAACCAAATTGGATATTACGGTGCGTTGCTTTTTATGCTAATACGTTTTGCCGTTACTAAAAAAAATCCTTTTCGCAAAACCGGCTTGGAAATTTTTTTCATTATCTTCCTAACCGCAGAATTACTCTCTGCAATTTTTTCCGTTGAACCACACCACGCATTTAATCTTTTCTTTCGAAGGCTTCTTTTAATTCCAACCGTTTACGTAATTTACTACGTAAGCGCAGAGGAGGAACGAGCTAAAAAATTTGTAAAAATTTTTATTATCTTCTCGGTTTTAAGTTCGGCTATTTATCTCTGGGATGCTTATTCTTTTTACATTCGCGGGCTGTTTCAACTAACCGGCTCGGGACCTTTCCTCTTCCATTATCCGATTACAACAAGTGAACTGTTTAGTTTTACCGCAATAATTTTGTTTGCTTTCTTTTTTGACGAAGAATTAAATGCAAAGAAAAAATGGCTGGTCGTGCTCTTCTTTTTAATTACTCTCCTTTCTTTATTAGCTACCTTTAAAAGAACAGGCTGGATTGGTTTCATTGTCGGCATTTTAATTGTGCTGATTTACAAAAAGAAATATTTCTACTTGACACTCTTTTTAATTTTAATTGTTGCTGCCGTACTTGTGGAAAAATCAAAAAGTGAGGTGATTTTTATTTCTTCACAAGGCAATAAATTTGTTAAGGAAAAGACATTCAACACAAAAAGTCAAGCATTGGATTTGAACGTCCACAAAGGAAGTCTTTGGCTTGCCGACTACAACGACGGACTGTTGGAATTTAACGGAAATAAATTTGAACCTGTGTTCAAAGCGGAAAAGCCGGTTGTAGGTTTTAAGAATTGGAAGGACGATTACTACGTTGCCGAGCTTGTTGACACCCGCTTTTCCCTTTTAAAAAAGAACGGTGAAAAATTTTCCAAGCTCGGTGAGTTCTTTTCTACCGGCTACACAAAGGATTTCGACATTATTAAGAACGAGCTTTACATTCTTGATGTTGACAGCGGGCTTACGGTGTTTGCCAATCCTGAAAATTTAAAAGAGAAAAAGAACTATCCGCAAATAAAGAATTTCAAAAAGATTTTAACCTTTAAAAATTTTGTGGGATTCTTTTCCAAAGCCGAGGGAGTCTTGGTTTTTAATTTAAAGAATGGCCTGCCGAACAAACAAATATTTAAGTTCAAAGATAAAAACAAAACTTTGTTTGCCGATGCGTTGAGCGATATGCTTTTCTTACAAACGAGAGACCGGCTCGGATTAGTGGATTTAACCACAGCACGGCATTCTCTTGTTAGTTTGAATCCTTCTCTGAAATTAAGAGAGATTTACGGGGGTGTAAAAATAGAGGGGCGCCTTTATTTAATTACTTTGGGTGGAGGGTGTTATTCAACGGATTATCCGCCGCAGAAAACTTTTAAATTGCGGAAGGAATTTAATTTGGGATTTAACCCCAAGTCCTTTGTGGTTTACCAAAATAAAATTGTAGCGACTTACGTAAAACGGAACCGGTTCACAACTATTTTCGACCCGAACATGCCGTCGAACGCAACAAGGATTTCACTTTGGACTGCAGGTGTTAAAATGTTCCTCGACCATCCGATTTTCGGTGTGGGTGATATTGATTTGGCAAAGCTTTACAAACAATACAAAAAGCCTTACGAAAAAGAAATTCAAGGACATTTGCACAACAATTATTTTCACTTCCTTGCCATTTTAGGCGGAGTGGGTTTCATTGCGGTAATGTTGCTGTTCTGGAAAATTTTCATTGCTTTCGTTCAATCATATCGGGATACGGAGACGATACCCTTTGTTTCGTCCTTTAATCTCGGGGCTTTGGCGGTGTTTGTCTCTTTCTTGGTCGAAGGACTTTTCGAATGGAACTTCGGCGATCACGAAATTATTACGTTTATTTGGTTCGCACTCGGGATGGCATTTGCTTTTCGTGAAGTAACCGAAAGAAAGAAGGAAAGCTAAGCTCCTCTGTTCTTCCCGCTTAAAGTTTGTAAAAAGGTTTCGGTAATTATTTGGATGTCCAGCCATAAAGACCAATTCTCAATGTACCAAATATCGTATTCAACTCTTTTCTTCGTTCTGACTTTGTTAAGGTTAAAATCCAGCACATCTCCGCGCAAACCGTGAACTTGTGCCCAGCCTGTAATACCGGGCTTAATGCGGTTACGCAATTTGATTTCCTCAACCATCTCTTTGTAAGTTTCATTGAAAGGGATAGGGTGGGGACGCGGTCCCACAAGAGACATGTTTCCGATCAACACGTTAATGAACTGGGGTAACTCGTCGAGATTTGTTTTCCTCAGAAAATGCCCCGTTCCGGTGATTCTTTTATCACCTTCGAAAGCCGGAGCGTTGGAATCCTTCTGTTTGCTTGCTTCAACGGTCATTGTGCGGAATTTAAAAACCTTAATGATTTTCTCATTTGCTCCCACTCTTTCCTGTACGAAAAATGCGGGACCTTTGGAATCGAGTTTAATTAATAAAGCAAGTAAAGGCAAAAGCCACCAAAGGATGAAAATAAAAGCAAGCCCAGCGAAGGTTAAATCGAAAATTCTTTTGACAAACCTTGCCTGAGCCTCTTCCAAAGGTGTGGTTCGCACCGATATTATTGGGAAATCTCCAAATAGACTAATGCTGTATTGCTTGGAAAGGAACTTGAAATAGTCGGGGATGATGTAAGTATTGACCGCATTGTTGTCGCATTTTTTAATTACCTCGTCCAAGAGTTTGAACTTCTCTAAAGGGAGTGCAATTATTGCGTCGGTTACCGAATACTTGGAAATTACAGTCTCAACATCTTGAGTTTTCCCTATTATTTCCTCGTTGGAAATCTTCTGTTCGTCCGTAACAAAGCCTAAAAATTTAAAACCGAACTCCGGGTTTTCGGTTAATAGTTTCTCGAAATTTTTTGCAACCTCGCCGTAGCCTATTATTATTGTACGACGTGCGTTCTTTTCCTGTTGGCGGACTTTTCTTAAAATTGATTGGAAAATGTAGTGTTTGATTGAAACGGTTAGCGTTAGAAAAATAGCGTAAAACAAAGTAAAGTTACGTGTGAACAAAAGCTCTTTAGTGAAGAAGACGTAAAAGACCGCAAACAGTAATTGTATTATTCCGTTCTTTAAAATAATAATGAAGGAAGTGGAAAACACCCTTGTGTTAAAATCGTCGTAAAGTTTTGTGTAACGTGTTGTCGAATACCACAGAACATTTGCCAAGACGAGCAGAACAAACAAGCCGCTTTTTGAAAGGAACAACTCCCACGATTGTGCTAAAATTCCGGCGGCAACAAAACTTGCATTCAGTAAAATTAAGTCTGTTACTAATCGTAAGTTGTGAATTGTCTTCCGGTTTGCAATCATTTTAAATTGTCTTCCCGAAAAATATTTTGTATTTGTTTTCGACGAATTCTTTTATCTGCAGTTCGAAATTCTTGCGGGAATATTTTTGTGCCGTTTTCGAGATGTACTCCGGTTCAAAGGAAGCATCGTTTTTCTCAAAATTTTTAACTGCATTAATTACCGCTTCCGGTTCTTGCCTGTCGAAAAGAATTCCGGTTTTAAATTGTTCTACGGTTTCCGACGCACCACCCACAGCGTAAGCAATTACAGGAGTACCGCAAGCAAGCGCTTCGACGATGGTAATTCCGAAATCTTCCTCGGCACCGAAAAGGAATGCTTTCGCTTTGGAAATGTAATCGATCAGCTTTTCGTAAGGCTGGCGGGGTAAGAACTCAATATTGCCGGACGCAAAAGATTTTAGCTTTTTCTCGTCGGGACCTTCACCGATTACGATTAATTTCTTATCAGGCATTTGCGAAAATGCACGCACGATTAAATCCACCCGTTTGTAAGGTACGTAACGTGCGGCGGTTAAATAATAATCTTCCTTTGTATTGCTAAAGACGCACTTGTCCACATCAACGGGCGGGTAAATTACGGTCGAGTCTCTTCCGTAAATTTTTTTGATTCTCTTTGCCACGTGCTTCGAATTTGCAATGAAATAATCTACGCGGTTGGTTGTGGTGTAATCCCAAATACGTAGTTTGTGTAATGTGTTGCGAATGTAAAAACCTTTTAATCCCCCTTTTATTCCTGATTCTTTTAAATATTGGTGGTACAAATCCCAAGCGTATCGCATCGGAGTGTGGCAGTAAGAAATGTGGAGTTGATTTGCTCCCGTTACTACGCCTTTACCAATGGAATGTGAACTTGAAAGAACAACTTCATATTCCGACAAATCGAGCTGTTCAATTGCAAGCGGAAACCAGGGTAAGTAAATACGATGATTGCGGGATGCGAAGGGAAGCCTTTGAATAAATGTTGTTACCGGTTTTTTGTTACCCATTATTTTCCGCCGGTCGCTGTCGGTTAAAAAATCCGCTAAGGTGTAAATAGGAGCTTCCTGCCAAATATTATTGAAAGACTCCACGACTCTTTCCGAGCCGTGGTAGCCTAAAAACCAATCATGTACAATTCCAATATTCACAAATTCGTCCTCGAATTAAAATTTAAAAATAGTAAGAAAATAATAATTAGTCCCTGAGCTCCTTTATTATTTCGGTAAGTCTGTCGGTAGATTTTTCCCAACTGAAACGTTTAACGTTCTCAAAACCCTTTTGGATTAACGCTTTTCTCAATTCGTTGTCTTTCAACAATTTGGTAATTGCTTTTTCAATCGACTCGATTTTTTGCGGTTGAACGTAAAGGGAGGCGTCGGCACACACTTCGGGAAGACTTGCCGTATCGGAGACGATAGTCGGGCAGCCGAACTTCATTGCCTCCAAAGGTGGAATTCCAAAACCTTCGTAGAGTGAAGGGAAGACAAACATTTCAGCATTGGAATAAAGGGAAGCCAAATCCTCATCGTTTGCTTTACCCCAGTAAATAATATTTTCCGCATCCGGTAGTTCTTCGGCATTGTTAAAAATTTTATTTGAAATACCTACTATTACAAGTTTAATATCTTTTCGATTTAATTTTTGAAATGCTTTAATTAGAGCAAAAATATTTTTCCTCGGGTCGAGCGAAGAAACGGTAAGAATGTATTTGCCCGGGATTAACGGCTTTGTGGTCTCGGGCTTTTCAAAGCCAACGGCGTTGTAAATAATCTCTATTCTTTTGTCTCCAAATTTTAACAAACGCTTGATTTCACTCCTTGAGAATTCGCTAACGGTTAAAACGGCTTTACTCCTCCGTGCCGATAACGGGGTAAAAGTAGAGTAATAGTAGGCGTAAAGTTTTGAAAACCATTCAGGGTTACGAACAAACGAAAGGTCATGGATTGTGATTATTTTGTTAGAATAAAAAATTGGTCCGACGGAGTTGAAGTTCAATAATAACGGGCTACCGAGCCTTTTAAGGTAAAATGGAAGTTCGGTCTGTTCCCAAACATGTGAGGATGTTTTTCCGAATGTAACCGCTTCCAATTCATCTGCCAAATCCAAATGGATAACGTTTGCGGGCGACACGAATTTAACTTCAAGCCGGTCTTTAAGTCGGCGAGAAAGCTCAATGCCGAACCTTTGAACTCCGGTTATGTCTTGAGTTAAGAATCTTGCATTTACAACAATAAAATTATTATTCAATGTTCTCCCTAAATGTTTTTAAGATGTTTTCCCAATCGTATTTGCTCGCAAATTCTCTGAGCTTTGTTTTGTCTTGCTGTGCAAGCGCATTATCCAATTGCCGGCAGAATTCATCCGGCGTTTTGTATGTTAAAATCGGAAGGTTAATTAATTCAAGTTCTTTCCAAACGGGTGCAACCACCGGAAGCCCGGCGGCTAAGTATTGGTAAAGTTTTAACGGGTTAACAAAATCAATCAACTCTTTTTTCTCTTTTATGTTGTAGGGAATTATTCCTGCCTGCGAATGTAAAAGATAATTCGGAAGTTTGTCGTAGGGAACTGTTCCCAGTGTGTAAACGTTTTTAAGATTGTTAAAGGAAGATTTTAAATGCTTGCCGTTTCCAATAATCACGAAGGAATAATCCGGTCTTTGAAATGCCGCATGCTTAATAATATTAGCGTCAAAGCGCTTTTCCGTTTCGCCGATGTAAATAATTCGAGGCTTTGGAATTGTCTTGTATTCCAATGGTTCTTCCGAATATGTGTCTGAAAATTTTTGGAAATCAACACCGTTGGGCAAGTAAATTTTCTCCTTGATTTTGTATTGAGAAATTCTTTCACCGTTTAACATTGAAGAATAAAAAACTGTGTCAACATTTTCGGCAATTTCTTTTTCCGCTTTCTTTATTGCAGTAGAAGATTCACCGTAACCGGAGAAGTAATCGGGAATTCTAAGAGCGGATTTTTTGTATTTTATTTTTTGTAACCAAAACGGCTGGCGGACGGTATCGAAATAAAGCAAGTCAACTTCGGCGAAGCCTTTCTCATTAATTAATTTGAAAGCATTGGGGAAAGAAAATCTTTGCCAATTTTTTAAGATAAAATACGAATTAAAAAAAGGAAGATTAAAATATGGTAGAAAAGTAAATGGAACGTAAGCAAAAAGAGAGTTCTTAATTTCTAAGGGTTCTTTATTAAGTTGATTTCTCTCTTTAAGAAAAAGCGAATTCGGATTAAAAAAATGAAAAGGTGAAATCGGTTCCGAAACAAAAGCAATTTGCCAGCCCTCGCGGATTAAAAATCCCGCAATAATATGTGTGCCCACCCGGTAGGGTGAAGTCCAATGATTCGCCGATATGAACAAAGCTTTTTTCGACATAGTTAATTTTTCTTCCCGAGAACAAAGAAAATATGGTTTGTGTTTTCAAACGGGATAAACATTTTCTCTAATTTTGCAGCCGACGAAAGCTCTTGTGCAATTTTGCTTTTCGAATATCCTCTCGTACCGACTTCCCAATAATGTTGACCATCGAATTTGTGCCGTTTGTAAAACCTGGGAATTAAAAAATTAAAATTTACTCGATGTAAAAAAGGGACAAATAAATCGAATGAGAAAGGGTGGTTGGCAAAAGGCAAACTAATAATTACGTTTTTTCTCGAAATAGTTAAAAGATTTTCAACAACCGGTAAAAATTTTTCGTAAGGCAAATGTTCAAGCACTTGAAAACAAAGGACAACGTCAAATGTATTCGCACCAAAGGGAATAAAATCAGTACTTCCGACCACGTCCGGTTTTAAGTTTTTGTCGATGTCCAAACTAACGTAACTAAATTCGTTTTTTAAAAAATTTGCAAGGATGTTCTTCCCCGGTCCGATTTCCAAAACGGAGTTCGGCTTTAGTTCGTAAATTGTTTTTAATTGGTAAAAGAAAGAGTTCCACCTTCGCAAATCGACATACTTCAAGAAATCGTAATGTTCGCTATTTACTTGAATACGGTTCAAATTAAACCTTTAATTTTTTAAATAATAAAAAATAAGTTACTAATTTATTTGTTATTGAAGAAAAGAGGAGGGAGTAAACAACTCCGATGAATCCGAACAGGCTGATGAAAATTAAAGCGAGAGTTACATTTAAAATTCCGAACGGGATGGTTAGCAATGAATATTTGGCGTTCCCCGTTGCAACAATGAAGGGTTGAGCTAAAGTGTTGGAGACTATTAAGAAAGGAAGATTGAAAATTATTAAGTAAAAGATTTCAAAAAAATGAGGGGTGTTGTATTTAGGAAAAAATCGTTCGATTGCAATCGGAAACAAAAAATAAACGGCAAGGGTAATCAATAACCCCAACAGAAAACTTGCATTAAGACTTTTCTTAAAATAAGAAAAAACTTCTTTGTCTTTGTTCAACGTCGAAAGTTCCGTTAGTTTAGGTGCCATTATTTGGCTTACGATAATGAAGGGAATGGCAAGTAATACGAATGTTTTGTCGATTAGCTCGTAATAACCGACTTCGGAGATGAAATGGTATTTCCCCAAGATGATAGTGTTTGCTTTGCTGTAAAGGAACTGTCCAAGACTCGCCATTCCGATGATGAAAGAATATTTGCCAACCTCAATTAAAATTTCTTTGTGAAATCTGAAACTGTAATTCTTGTGAAAGAGTGCCAACATTGTAAAGAGAAGAGTGTAAAAAATGTCCAAAGAATAAAAGGCGCCGTAGATGCGTTCTTCTTTAATTAAAAAAAATGAAATTGGGAGTGCTATGACTGCAGCTATTAAATTCAGCACACCAAGCTTCTTGAATTTTTTCAATCCTGTATAAATACCGTCAAATAAAGACGAAAGCGGCATAAATAAAAAGAAGGGGATTAAAAATTTTAAGTAAGTCCCGTACTCATCCGCAATTTGATTTGAGAAAGAGAGAGCAATGATTATTAGGAGCAGGGTAATTCCGACTATTATTAATCCGGCGTTAAAAAAAATCGATTTGAGTCTTTCTTTCTCAACGGTATTGTACTGCGCAGTAAATTTTGTAACGGCTCTCGATATTCCGAAATCGGCAATCAGCGTAAAGAGAAAGCCGATTGCAATGATGTAATTGTAAGCGCCGAATTCTTCTTTGGTAAGAAGCTTTGCCGCGACAAGCAGAACAAAGAAAGTAAATCCCTGACGGCTTAAAAACTGAATCGACCGCCAGATAAAATCCTTTGAACGCCTTTTTGAAAGATTTAAAATGTTTTTCATTTCTTGGAATTTTATTAAACTACAAACTTAAAATATTTCGATGTCATTTTCGAGGGGAGTTAATTCGAAATGATGATTTAAATTTATTATTTTGCAATTGTGTAAAGACAAAAAAAGGTTAAAATTGAAAATATCCTCGATTATTATTGCTAAGAACGAAGCGGAGAACATTTCGCGCTGTATTGAAAGTCAACTAGCTTGTATTGACGAAATTGTTTTGCTAATAGATAAAGAAACTACAGATAATACCGGCGAAGTTGCCAATCGTTACGATAAGGTAACAATAGAGTATGCCGAATGGGAAGGTTACGCCGAGACTAAGAAGAAGGCTTTGGAATTTACTTCTAACGAATGGATATTGTGGATTGATTCCGACGAAGCTCTTTCGGACGAACTGTGCGAAGAAATCAACGAACTTAAGAACAAAACCGAAATAAGTGAATCGGCATTTAAAATTGCAAGGCGTGCTTATTTTCTTGGGCGTTGGATTAAACACAGCGGGTGGTACCCGGGTTACGTTACGAGATTGTTCAATAAAAAGGAAGCGGAATTTAACGGCAATGCGGTTCACGAGGGGTTAAACGTTAGAGGTAAAATTGGGATTTTGAAAAATGATATTTACCATTACACCGATCCGAACATTCACCATTATTTTGAGAAGTTTAACAAATACACATCTCTCGCAGCCGAACAATTAAAAAGCGAAGGCAGAAAAACATCTTTGAAAGATATTCTGCTGAGACCGCTTTTTTTATTTATTAAAATGTTTATTTTAAGAAAAGGTTTTTTAGACGGTTTGCAAGGCTTTACCCTTGCTGTCTTTTCTGCGGTTTACGTCTTTACGAAGTATTTAAAACTTTGGGAATTGAACAAAGGCTTAGTAAAAAATGAAAATAGGAATAATTCCGAACACTGAAAAGAGTAACACTATTGAAGCAGCGTTGGAGTTCGTTGAGAAAGCCGAATTAAAAGGTTTTGAATGTTGCATGAGTGACGAAGTGCTGGATTTTATTGAACGAAAACCCTCGGTAGAAACATGCAAATTAGTTGATGAAAAAGGTTTGTGCCTTAAGTGCGATATTATTATTTCCTTTGGAGGCGACGGTACAATGTTGAACACAGCTTACTTGGTAAAAGAATTCGGCACTCCTATTCTCGGTGTGAATTTCGGTAAGTTGGGTTTCCTTGCTGAATATGATTTCTCGGATATTGATGCCCTGCTTGATGATTTGAAAGAAGGACGTTACGTGATAGAAGAACGCATGGCTCTTGAGGCTATTTGCAGAGGCAAGGAAAAAACGGAACTTTTTGCTGTTAACGATATTGTGGTTGACCGCGGTCGCTGGCCTAAAATGATGGAGATGACCCTAAAAATAGATAACCATTACGTCTCTACCTTTTCAGCCGACGGTATTATTGTTGCTACGCCAACGGGCTCTACGGGTTACTCTCTCTCCACGGGTGGTCCGATTGTAAATCCAAAGGCAAATGCAATTACGCTTAACCCCATTTCGCCTCACACATTAACAATGCGTCCGTTAATTCTTTCAAGCGAGCAGAAGGTAACGGTCTCCGTTGAGAAACACTCTACTCCGGTTCAAATTAATTGTGACGGAC
>WFQV01000240.1 GCA_015486905.1 Melioribacteraceae bacterium
GATTAATAAAGTTACTTTGGGGCGATGCCGGTTTCCCCTACAATCTGCTTCCAAACAAGATTGTCAAGAATATTAAAGATAAGGATTTTTCTTCGTTGACAAATCTTAAAAGGATTGACAAACTAATTATTAATATGGATTTCGGATTGAACAGCATTGCTTACCACTTTTTGCCGGTAAAAGCCAATGGTCAACTGGTGATTTATCACCAAGGTCACGATGGGAAATTTTCGCTTGGACTTAGGACAATTCGGTTTTTCCTCTCCCACGGTTACGATGTAATTGCCCTTTCGATGCCTCTTAAAGGGATGAACAGCAAACCGATTGTCTTTCTGAAAAGGTTTGGTAAAATTAAAATTACAAGTCACGAGCAAATAAGATTTTTACAACCTAAGCAAGGGCATCCGGTGAAATATTTTCTGCAACCCGTTGCTGTTGTGGTTAACTACGCTAAAAAATTAAACTTCAAAAAAATAATTATGGTAGGCATTTCCGGCGGAGGCTGGACTACAACAATGTACGCTGCCATCGACCCGAGAATAAATGTGAGTTATCCGGTTGCAGGTTCATTGCCCGTCTATTTAAGAGCGCGCGATATTTACAATTCTAGCACTCTTTACGGAGATTACGAGCAGTCCGTTCCCGAAATTTTGAGAACGGCAAATTATTTGGAGCTTTACATTATGGGCTCTTACGGAAAAGGCAGAAGGCAACTACAAATTCTGAATGAATTTGATGCGTGCTGTTTTAGCGGCACAGGTTTTAGAACTTACAAAGATATTGTGAAAAATATCGTAAAGAAATTAGGCCGGGGAAGTTACGACGTCTTTCTCGATTCAACCCACAGAAAGCATCAAATATCGCCGAAAGCACTTGAGGTAATTTTACAAGATTTGAAAAAGGGAAATTAAAATGCACAGAATTATTAAAGCAATATTTTTCTTTGCAATTGTTCTGAGCCTATCAAATCTGGAAGCGAAGAATAGCCGCATTTACTTTAATGTAAAAAATTTTAACGCAAGCGGAAAGGGAATAAAATACGATACAGAAGCGGTGCAAGATGCAATAGATTCCGCATTTGCGAACGGAGGCGGGACGGTGTATTTCCCGCCGGGTAAGTATTTATTGAAAACAATAGTTCTGAAAAGCAACGTTACTTTGCTTTTGGACAACGGTACGGAATTGCTTGGCAGTACCGAATTAAAAGGGTACAACCCGCATTTGGGACAGTTTCGCGACAGCGGTGGCAAAAAGTTCGGCGGTTCTCTGATTTTTGCAAACAACGCCCACAATATTGCAATTAAAGGGGAGGGTATTATTAATGGACGAGGATTCAAGAAATATTACCCCCCAAACAAAGGTGTCCCGCGCCCTTCGATTATTCGCTTTATTAAATGTAAAAATGTTTTAGTGGAGGGAGTAAAGCTGATTAATTCCGCCGCTTGGGTACAGCATTACATCGAATGCGAAGACCTTACAATTAGAAATATTACCGTTTACAGTTACTCAAACAAAAATAATGACGGACTCGATATTGCAAGCTGCCAGAGGGTTCTGATTACAGGGTGCAATATTAATTCCGAGGATGACTCCATTGTTCTAAAAGCTCTCGATACTGTGCCGTGCAAGGACGTTGTAATAAGCAATTGCGTTATCGGAGGATTAAAATCGGCGGTTAAAACCGGCACCGAGTCAATAGGCGGATTTGAAAACATCACCATTTCGAATTGTTCGGTTTACGGTACCCGTGGCATTAGCATTTTGTGTGTGGATGGCGGTTACGTGAATAACGTTACTATTACAAATATTTCAATGCGTAAAACTTTCGGGGTAATTGCATTGAGATTAGGTGCAAGGATGCGAACTTACGCGGTGCCCGAAAACAAACGCCCGAAGGGTCCTGGGACATTTCGCAATATTATGATAAGCAATATTCAAGCGGTGGACGTTACGGAGAGCAATGATTTCATCGCCGGTATTCCTAACCATTACATTGAGAATGTAACTTTGAGCAATATTAGAATTGAATTTACCGGCAGCGGGAAGAAGGAAGATTCCGGCAGAAAAATTCCCGAATTGGTAAGAGAATATCCGAAAGGCAGAATGTTCGGCATACTTCCGGCTTACGGATTTTTTATTCGCCACGCAAAAAACATAAGGCTTAAGGATATCTCCTTTGATTACAAGAGTAACGAGGAACGCTC
Organism: Melioribacteraceae bacterium; assembly: GCA_015486905.1. Lineage (GTDB taxonomy): Bacteria > Bacteroidota > Ignavibacteria > Ignavibacteriales > Melioribacteraceae > WFQV01. The sequence goes on from WFQV01000240.1 coordinate 2,205, forward strand.
GGTTCTGAAATTGGAAGATGCAAAAGAAGTTGTAGTTGACGGCTTGACCGCGAAATCGAACCTAAAAGCCGCACCGTTTATTTGGCTGGAAAATTCCAACGGAATTAGAATCCAAAATTGTACCCCTACAAAAAAAATCGACACATTTTTGAAAGCGGAAAACAGCAAGAATATTGTTTTAATCAATAATTTTTTAAACCGTGCAAAAAATTCTGTTTTAACGGACGATAGTTCAAAAAA
>WFQV01000241.1 GCA_015486905.1 Melioribacteraceae bacterium
ATTATTTTTGAATTGTAAATAGTGAATGGTTCAAAGGTACAGATGCAAAGAGACAACAAATTAATTATGAATTAAAAACTTTACAGCAAAAATTTTTTGACATAAAAAACAAAAATTTGAGCGACAATACTATAATTCATCATTCATAATTATTATTCCCTCTAAACAGAGACCGGATGAATTACTATTGACGAGTACTCGAATGATTCCTAACTTCTCACGTCTTGCTTCTCGCGTCTGACGAATAACGAGTTACGATTTAATTCCGTCTAAGAAGAGCAACGTTTTCTATGTGAAAAGTGTGGGGAAACATATCGACAGGACGAATTTTTACAAGTTGATAATTCCCGTTTTCAGTCAACATTTGCACATCCCTTGCTTGCGTTGCAGGATTGCAAGAAATGTAAACTATTTTCTCGGGAAGTAAATTTAAAATGTCTTTTACCGTTTTAGGATTCATTCCGCTGCGCGGCGGGTCGGCAATAATAATATCGGGCAAAGGCAATGAATTTCCTTTTACTATTGTCAGAAAAGATTTGTTCAAATCAGCCGTAAAAAATTTCACGTTAGCTTTTAAATTAAACTTTGCATTCTCACGTGCATCCTCAACTGCAGGTTGGACGCTTTCAAATCCGAAAAGCTCTTTGGCAAAATCAGCAAAGTAAAGTGTGATTGTGCCGGCACCGGAATAAAGATCGTAAATAATTTCACTGCCTTTAAGGTCGGCAAATTCCAGCGCTGTTTGGTAAAGTTTCTCCGCTTGCCGTGTGTTGGTCTGAAAAAATGAATTTGCACTTATTCGATATTTGTTCTTTCCTATAAAATCGTAAATTACACCAGCGCCGTAAAGGACGTTTTCATAATCACCAATTGCTACCTGAGCCTTTTTTAGGTTGATATTATTGACTATCGTAGTAATATTCGGAGTTTCAGCTACGAGAGACAGAGCATACTCATTTATTAAATCATGGTTTTCCGAAGAGGTAACGATATTAACCATTAAATCAGAAACATGAGCGGAGTTACGAATTACCAAATTTCTCAAATAACCCGTGTGCGTTTTTGTCGAATAAATTGTTGTGTTTCTTGACTTAAAAAACTCACGTGTAAAATTAAGAATTTTGTCGTTTACCTCGGGCTGTAAATAGCATTCTTCGATGTCAATGACTTTGTCAAAAATTCGGGGGATGTGAAGACCGAGAGCAAAATTTCTATCTTTAATCTCTTCCGCGCTTTCAAGTTCTTCTTTCGTGAGCCATCTTTTATCCGCGAAAGAAAATTCCATTTTGTTTCTGTAACGGTAAATCTTTTCCGTGGAAAGAATCGGTAAGGATTCAAATTCTTCAATCCCCGCAATTCTTTTAAATGCGTCCTTTACCTGTTCTTCTTTGAATTTTAATTGCCATTCGTATTTTAAGTCCTGCTGTTTGCATCCGCCGCAAACCCCGAAATATTTGCACTTCGGCTCAGTCCTTTTTTCAGATGCAGTTAAAATATTTACCGTTTTGGCTTCCGCAAAAGATTTCTTCTTCTTAATAATCCTTGCTTCAACCACGTCGCCGGGGTAAGCATTATGGACAAAGACCACAAATTTTTTCCCTTCCTCCATTTCGACTTTAGCGATCCCCTTCCCTTCAAATGCGTAATTTTCTATTTCAAACTTTCGTATTTCGCCTTTCTTCATTCTAACTTTCCTTCTTATTTTGTAGAAGCATTACAACGAACCCGATGAATTTGTCCCCACCCAATTTTAAATAAACATTGGATTCGTGATGAATCCGGTTGAGGAGTTTTTTGTAATAAGATTTTTCTTCCTGCGTCAGCGTTTTTTCGGCTTCACCGGATTTTTTAATCACCTCGGAATAATAATCCCTTAACGTATTTGAAAAATCTCGGCTTTTAATTAATTCAAATTTCCTTTCACCATAATATCCTTCAATCTCTTCGACAAAAAGCGGGAGGAGACTGGAGTTTTCAAACATATTATTAACAAAGGGCGGAACGCTCTTTTTAAATTTTACTATTTCACCACTGCAAAGAAATCCGCCGGATTTTAGAACCCTTCTGATTTCTTTAATTATTTTATTTCTTCCTACAACCGAAATTGAACCTTGGGCAAAAATCAAATCGAATGAATTCGGTTTGTAATCCGTAGATTCGAATTCCATCATTTTTACTTCAATCCCGGGAGTTTGTTTAAGATTAATTCTCGACTTCAAAAGTTGTTCGTAATCTTCTACGATTATTTCAACCGAGCTCGCACCGGAAGTTAAAATTTTCTCCGCCGCTTTTTCGGAGTTGCCCCCCATTACAAGCACGCTTCTACCGCTGACATCAAAATTTTCAATTAAGAATTCCGTTTGCTTTAATAAGCCTGGTAATAACATATTTGTCACCTTATTATCTTCCTCCAAAGTTTTGTCACGATTTTTACCCGCCCCAAACAAGCAAAGCCAAAAATCGCGCCAAAACACTTTAGTGTTTTCTCTCGCCTTACCCCCGAGCTGAAGCTCGGGGTTAATGAAATGTTGCTCATGTAGAGCTTTGTTCTAATTATTTTGTACACTTTGTTTTTCGGTAATCGGTAACAAATCTCAACCTTAACCTCAACCTCTAAGCAAAAAATAACAGAACAATCATCCAGCCTGTCACGGCGTAGCCCGAGCATAACGAGGGCGAAGACGGATCATCCAATAATGCAATCATCCAACAGTCCAGTTTATTCGACAGATTACCTTGTCTTAACGCATTTTTCAGAACGACGCGGGAATCTTTTAAAGCACGCTCAAAACAAGATTTCTTCCCTGACAAGTCGGGACAAGTTATGTGGTTAAAAATCAATAATGTCGATTTCATTTTTAATTTAACTTACAAAATTTAGTTTCGGAGAAAAGAAGTTGCAAATTTAGAACCTCCGACTTGCATTTCAAAATGTTTGCTTTAGAATTAATTGTTTTTTATTTTTTAAATAGTTCAATATTTGTAATATTCAAAAGGAGAATTAAAATGGCTACAAGCAAAGCGGCAAAGTTACAGAAGCAATTGGAAAGCCTCGTTGAGAAATTTGTTCAAAGCGAGAAAGATTTTATTGAACAAAGCAATCCGGGCATTTCCTTTTTGGAAGCAAAAGTTCTTTCTTTTATCGGTGAAAACGAGTCATGCATAATGAAAGAAATTTCAACAAACGTTGGAATTCCCAAAAACAATTTAACCGTAATTGTTGATAAACTGGAAAGCAAAAAACTTGTAAAACGGTCACATTCGGAAATGGATAGAAGAACGATTTCTCTCAAGTTAACCGTTAAAGGGGAAAACCTTTTTGAAGAGCGTTCGCAATACTTACTTGAAGTATGCAAAAATTTATTAAAAGCTCTTAAAAGCGCCGAGCAAAATCAACTTCTATTTGCTTTGGAAAAAATTTCGGAGAAATATTCTTAATCTAAATAGCGTTCAAATATTGAAGTCGCATTTATGCCCTAACTCTCTATGGGAATAAAAAATTTCGAAGTTTCAGATTATTGAAAAATAAATAACCCCCGCTAACGGGCGGGGGCTAAAGCACGTTTCAAGCTATTGTTTACTTTAAGTTAACATGAGTAGCTTGCAAACCTTTGGCTCCTTCTTCAACGTCGAATTCTACTTCGTCGCCTTCGTTTAAGGTCTTAAAGCCGTCGCTTTCAATAGAGCTGTAATGGACAAAAATGTCCTCGCCATTTTCTCTAGTGATAAAGCCGTAGCCTTTAGTTCCGTTAAACCATTTTACCTTTCCGGTTTCCATAGTTTCTTTCCTTTATTTGTGTTACTAAAAAGGTACTTTGTCATCCGCCTATTCTAAGTTGAAGCATCTCAGAAATGGGTGCGCGAACTTCTTGTTTAGTACCGGGAAATGTTTATGAGAAAACAACCAGGTTAACTATTGAGAATGGCGTAAACCAAGTACTTACAAAATTTTAATGTACAATAATAGATTTAATTTCTATTAATAGCAAATTAAACAAAAATATTTTTTGCTTAATTTTAAAATTTACCAAAATAAAATGCCCAAAGGTTTGAATTTATTAACCTAAATCGATATTATTAAATAGTATGATTTAATGTTTTTTCACTTTAAATATGAGGTAAATTATGTTTGATGAAAATTATAATTACACGGTAGTTGACAGATTTCTCAAGTACGTTAAATACGACACACAATCGGATGAAGATTCCGATACCACCCCGAGCACGGAGAAACAATTTGAGTTAGCAAAAGAATTAGTCAAAGAGTTAAAAGAATTAGGCTTGCAAGATGCTAATGTTGACGAGAATTGCTACATTATGGCTACACTTCCCTCCAATACAGAGAAGGATGTTCCTGTAATCGGCTTCATTTCTCACATCGATACGGCACCGGCGGTGACAGGGACAAATGTTAAACCGCAAATTTTAAAGAACTACCAAGGAGGCGACATTGTTCTTCCTAACGGGAAAATAATCGACGAGGCGAACAATCCCGAACTTAAAGACATGATTGGCTACGACATTATACATACCGATGGCACAACACTTTTGGGCGCGGATGACAAAGCCGGCATCGCCGAGATAATGGACGCTATTAATTATTTGAACCAACATCCGGAAATTAAACACGGTACTATTAAGATTGGCTTTACTCCCGATGAAGAGATAGGACGCGGTGCCGATAAATTTGACGTGCAAAAATTCGGCGCTAAATTTGCTTACACCATCGACGGCGGGACCAAAGGCGAAGTAGAAACGGAAACTTTCAGTGCAGACGGACTCAACATTACTTTTAACGGTAAGAATGTTCACCCCGGTTATGCAAAAGGTAAACTTGTAAACGCAATGAAAATCGCCGCTCATTTTTTAGAGATGTTGCCGAAAGACAGACTTTCGCCCGAAACCACAGAGGGACGCGAAGGTTACGTCCATCCGGTATCTTTGAACGGGAACGAAGAACAAACAGTTGTAAAATTTATTATTCGTGACTTCATTGACGAAAAGCTCAAAGAGTACGAAGATATGCTCAAAAAACTTTGTGAAAAAGCCGTTGCTGATTTTCCAGGCTCTTCTTTTGACTTCGAAGTAATCGAGCAATACAGAAATATGAAGAACATTCTTAATCAACATCCCGAAGTTGAACAATACGCAATTGAAGCGCTCGAAAGATTAGGAATAAAACCCATTCAATCGGCAATCCGTGGCGGTACGGACGGCAGCCGCTTGAGTTACATGGGCTTGCCTACACCAAACCTTTTCGCCGGCGGACACAATTTCCACGGCATAACTGAATACGTTGCAATTCAAGATATGAAAGCTTCGGTTCGAAATATTGTAACATTAACTCAAATTTGGGAAGAAAAATCTTAAATTAAATTTGCGGCGGGGGGAAGAAACTTCCCCCGCGAGTTTAGAAAAGGAAGGAGCAAAAATGCACGAAAAAAGTATTGCATTATTAAACAGAGCCATTGGGGATGAACTTTCTGCAGTGCACCAATATATGTATTTCCATTTTCATTGTGATGACCAAGGTTACGATTTACTTGCCGGTTTGTTCAAAAGGACGGCAATCGAGGAAATGCTTCACGTCGAAAAACTCGCTGAGAGAATCCTTTTCCTAAAGGGTGAAGTTGAAATGAAAGTTGCCGATGAAGTTCAAAAAATCACCGATGTAGAAAAAATGTTAAAACTTGCAGCGCAAATGGAAGAAAAAAGCGCTAAGGATTACAACAATTGGGCAAAAGAGTGCTCCGCAAATGCCGACTCGGTTTCCAAAAAGATATTCGAAGAGTTAGTTGCCGACGAGGAAAGGCATTACGACCAATACGATACCGAACTCGACAATATGGCTAAATTCGGGGGCAATTACCTCGCTTTGCAGTCGATAGAAAGAAGCAAAAATATTGCGTCCGGGAACCAGATATAATAAGCAAGTAAGATATACTAAAAAATATTTTTTTTTTAATTATCTGGGGGTTAGTTCTCAGATAATTGATAATCATTTTATCGCACTTAATAATTGAATCTTAGTTTTGTGACCTTGTTCAAACTCATCTACCGCTAAAGCGGAAATTTATTTTCCCCTCCCCGTTGGAAATGCGGTGAAAACACTTAGGTACAAGTTAAAATCTTGTGGCAAAAAAAATTTAGCTTGTCTTTTTTTTTTGAACGTTTTGTCACGATTTTTGCTCTTTAAAAACAAGCTTATCCAAATATCGCGCCAAAACTTATTTGTTGTTTTTATTCATCACACCCACGGGTTGAAACCCGTGGCTAATTAGAGGTTCCCTTACAATGCGGAGTAAACCACTCCGGAGATAAGAAATATTTTGTTTTTTCTGGGTTGTCCAAAAACACTGTTCATTCATTGATAGAAATACTTCAAAATGTGGGGGATCATTCAATCTGTGTAACATTGTTTTTAAGCATTTTATAGCATTGTTCGCTCCCCTTATTTTTCCCAACCCACCATTTCCCTCCTTTCTGGAATGGAGGGCTGACTCTCGGTGTTTCTTGTGAACCTCGCTCTCCTTCCCTTTGTAAAGTGTGGATGGGTTCTAAAAATGTTCGACCCCGAATGTGTCTATCTTTTTTAGAAAAAATAAATTTGAAATAATTTTACGATGCCGAAATTATCTAAATAAAGCAATCTATCAAAATATTTGGCGTAGTTAAAAGTTCTAATTTTTCAACACCCCGTCTCTCGACGGCATTTTGGATTAGTGGACAAATGGATAAATGGATGTTCATTGATGAAGAAGGTTGAAGGTTGTGGAGTACGCTAAGGCAGAACTGACCACGCTTCGTTCAGTTGAAATGACAGTGATAAATTCCTCATCCCCTTGGGTTATATCAGGCATTGCCGTCGGATTCATCCGACGGT
>WFQV01000242.1 GCA_015486905.1 Melioribacteraceae bacterium
AGGTTCAAAGGGAAAAAGGGATGATTGGATGATTGGATGATTGGATGGGTGGATATCAGATAACAGCAAATTTTTAATTTTTAATTTTGACTTTCTAATTTTTAATTGTCCAATCAGCGGAAATAATAATTAATCATAATAAATCTGCGTACTATAACTCGTTACTTAAGACTGAAAAACCGACTTCTGAAAATTGACCTTGAGTACTTGGCGAAAATGCTTTTCGTCCTTTACATGGAACAAGAGTTTGGGTTAACATACAAACAATTTACAATTATGGCTTGTAAATTTATTCTTGACTTAAATTTTTTCATCAAAATTTCGTAACTTTATTTCAACGGATAATTTTAATGCATTTATTTGGAATTGGAATGAGTTACACTTACAGATGCTCTAATTGTGGGGAGAGTTTCTCGAGAGAAGAAATTGAAAGTCAAGGGCTTTACCTCTGTCCGAAGTGTGGCTCCGCCCGAAAGAACGAACCGCTCAAAGGCGTATTGAAGCTCGAGTACAATTACGAAGAAATCGAAAATGAATATTCAAGAGGGGAATTTTTAAACTTCCCGCCCGGGAAATTTTGGCTTTACGAAAAACTATGGCCGTTAAACTTAAGTAAAATCGACAACTCACTTTTACCGCGGGTTGCTTTGCCTTCGGACCAACTTTTTAAATATGAGCTTGAAGGGCGAACGGTTTTGGTTCAAGACGAAACCCGCAACCCGACTTTGTCGTACAAAGATAGGGCGTCGAGCATTGTGGCGTTAAAAGCAATTGAGTTGGGAATAACTGAAATTGCCGCTGCTTCAACCGGGAATGCAGGCTCTTCATTGGCCGGTATTTGCGCTCGTCTCGGTTTACACTCCCGTATTTACGTACCTAAAAATATTCCCGAAGCCAAGAGAATTCAAATAGAAACTTACGGGGCTGATATTGAAATAGTTGACGGCGACTACGACAAAGCGTTTGACAAATGCTTGGAAGAATCGAAGGCGAACGGCTGGTACAACCGCAACACTGCTTACAATCCGTTAACGATCGAGGGTAAAAAATCAGCGGCTTTCGATATCTTCATTTCCACGAAAGGTAAATTACCACAAACGATTTTGGTCCCTGTAGGCGACGGTGTAATTATTGCAGGGTTATTTAAAGGTTTTGAAGAATTATTAAAGTTGGGATGGATTAAAAAATTACCGCGTCTGTTTGCGGTTCAATCTTCGGGAAGCGATGCGGTTGTGCAATATATCAGAAACGGAGAATTTAAATTTAAACCTGCTCATACAATTGCCGACAGCATATCCGCCGGGGCACCGAGAAATCTTTACATGGCGGCGCAAGTCGTGAAGCAAAGCGGTGGAAGCGGAATTACCGTAAGTGACGAAGAAATCTTAAGAGCACAGAAAGAGTTCATTGCTAAAACAGGCATTCTCTGCGAGCCTTCTTCGGCTGCAGCTTACGCCGCGTTCAAAAAGTTAATTTCGGAAAATGAAACGGACGGAAACGGGGAAATACTTTTGCTTATTACGGGAAACGGACTTAAGGATATTGAAAGCCTTAAAAATAAGGGTGAAATGGGGAAATGATTTCAGCGAGAATTTCAGGTTTGATCCTCTCTGCCGGGTACTCCGGTAGAATGGGAAAATTCAAACCATTATTGAAATACGAGGATGAAACATTTCTTTCTACAATTATTAAAAAACTACTGCCTGTTTGTAATCAAATAATTGTTGTCACGGGTTTCAATCGTATTGCTGTTGAAAGGGAAATAGCACAAATTAAGGACAAACGATTTGAATGTAAAATTCAAACCGTTCACAACCCCTATTTTCAAAGGGGAATGTTTACGTCACTCAAGAAAGGTATTGAATATATTGACGAATCTGGGTGGATACTGTACCACTTTGTTGACCAACCGGATTTGCCACAAGATTTTTACAAAAAGTTTGTTCTACAAATTGAAGATGATGTAAATTGGATTCAACCTGTAAATAACGGACAAAAAGGGCACCCGATTCTTTTTGACACTTTTGTTAAAGACTTAATTGCCAATGCTAATGATTCGCTTTCTTTAAAAGAAGTCTCAGCGGATAGTGGAATTACTAAAAAATTTTGGGAATGTAATTATTCTCAAATCACGTCCGATATTGATACCCCGGAAGAATACGAAAATCTGTTAGAGAGTAACTATGAATGAATATATCTTAAATTTTTGTCTGCAAAAAAATAAATGAATATTTTTAGTTTTTAATTTTAAGAAAAACGGACTAAATAATGCAAGAACCGAGAGTCAGCGTAGGAATATTAAATGCCGAAAAGATTGAATTTGTTCTTTACGGCGATTACAAATTGGAAAGGTGTGATGAAATATTTCAGGGAAAGTTTACGGTCTACCTTGAAAACGATGAGATAAAAGTTTCATCGGGAGAGAAAACAATCACACTTAAGCCCAATGAAAGTTTTTACCCTTTAAATGAGAAATCCGATTCGTTTATGATTCGCGATGTATTGATTGGCATCGCTTTCCATTGGCAGCAAAAGCAGAATCAACAATTTCGCGGAGCAATCAGATTCGTTAAGGAGAATGGGAAATTAACCGCTGTAAATTATTTGTTGGTAGAAGATTATTTGGTTAGCGTAATATCTTCCGAGATGAGTGCAAACAGCTCGATTGAACTCTTAAAAGCTCACGCAATAATAAGCAGAAGTTGGCTGTTTGCTCAAATGGAAAAGAAAAAAGAAGTTAGTAAAAAGAAAGAAAAGCCCGTGTCGTTTCACATCACCGAAGATGAGTTGATTCGCTGGTACGATAGGGAAGACCATGTCCTTTACGATGTTTGTGCTGACGACCATTGTCAGCGTTACCAGGGAGTTACAAAACTTTATGCTCACAATGCTCAAAAGGCGGTCGAAGAGACAAGAGGAATGGTGCTCACTTACAACGACAAAATTTGCGATACCCGATTTTCAAAATCGTGCGGCGGAATTTCGGAATCCTTTGAAAATGTCTGGGAACCGGTTGAGCATCCGTATTTAAAGACAATAATCGATTACAAATTTCCACCCGACGGCTTTGAGCTTGATTTAACGGTCGAAGAAAATGCTGTAAAATGGATTAAGGGCAACCCGCCTGCATTCTGCAACACTGATGATGAACGCGTGCTTTCACAATTCCTTGTGGATTACGATCAGAGCACAAGAGATTTTTACCGTTGGACGCTTGAGTATGAACAGGAAGAAATTTCCGAACTAATAAAGCGAAAGAGCGGGATCGACTTCGGAGATATTTTGGATTTTGAACCGGTGGAGCGAGGTTATTCGGGAAGGTTAATTAAATTGAAAATAATAGGTTCTAAAAAAACACTCACGGTAGGTAAGGAACTTGAGATTCGTAAAATACTTTCAGAGGTTCACCTCTACAGCTCGGCAATTGTAATTGAAAAGTCTGAAATCAAAGACGGTGTACCTCAACGTTTCAAAATTTACGGTGCCGGCTGGGGCCACGGCGTAGGGCTTTGCCAAATAGGTGCGGCGGTAATGAGCGACTTAGGTTACAAGTTCGACGAAATTCTGATGCACTATTTCAAAGACACATTAATTCAAAAGCTTTACTGATGAAAATCCTTTATTCTTGCCTTTCCCGCAGTTGGGGCGGGATGGAAATGTTTACGGTTACCGCAGTTAAACAGCTATTGCAGCGGAATATTGAAACACATCTTCTGTGTTACCCCGGTTCCAAGATTGAAGAAACTGCAAACAGCGGCGGAATTAAAACATTTCCGTTAAAAAGCGAAGGTTACTTTCACCCTTTGGAAATAAGGCGTTTGTCCTCTCTGATTAAAAAAGAAAAATACGACTTGTTTCACACTCAGGCTTCCAAGGACTTGTGGACGCTTGTTCCGGCGCTAAAAATTTCGCACTCCAACGCACCGCTTTTCCTTACAAAGCAAGTTGGTTCATTCATAGTTAAAAAAGATTTTTTTCACAAGGCAATCTACTCTCGTGTAACGGCAGCGTTCGCTATCAGTTCAATCATTAAGAAAAATCTTATCGAAACAACACCCCTTGACGAATCAAAAATTTTGCTATTGCACAACGGAGTGGATACTTCGATTTTTGATCCCGGGAAATATTCGCCAGATAAATTCAGACGGGAATTAAAAATCTCGGGCGAAGAATTATTAATTGGAATGATTGCCCGCTTAACGCCGGGTAAGGGTCATGAGGAGTTTTTAAATGCCGCAAAAATTATCTCCGAAAAATTTCAAGACGCAAGATTTGTAATAGTAGGGGAACCCTCAAGGGGCGAAAACGCTTACGCGGAAGGGATAAAAAAACTTTCTGCGGATTTAGAGCTGGGGGAGAGGGTAATCTTCACGGGTTACAGAAGCGACGTTCCTCAAGTGCTTGCAGGGTTGAACATCTTTGTTTTCCCATCTCATTCCGAGGCTTTCGGAATAGCCCTTGTGGAGGCAATGGCAATGGGGAAAGCAATTACTTGCTCCAAAGCCGACGGCACTTTGGACATTTGTATTGACAAAGAAACGGGGCTTTTTTTCGAGAACGGAAATTACAAAGACTTATCCGAGAAATTGGAAATTCTAATTAAGAACAAAAATTTAAGAGAACGTTTTTCACTAAATGCGAGAAAGAGAGCGGTTGAAAAATTCGACATTAATATTTTAACGGAGAGAGTAATCGAGTACTACAAAAAATTCCTTGTAGTAAAGGCATAGTTTTGGAAAGTTCATTAAACCTAAAGGTTTAGCGCATTTGTGTAAGCGAAACCGCTTGTGAGCGGTTTCGCCGAGTAATTTTACACGTTGTAGTACATTGTAAATTCGTGAGGGTGAGGTTTGCGGGCTAAAGGTTTAACCTCATTTCCCATTTTGTAGTTAATCCAAGTTTCTATTACTTCTTCAGTAAAGACTCCTCCTTCGAGCAAGTAAGCGTGGTCTTTTTTTAGAGCAAGAAGAGCTTCTTCCAAAGACGCGGGGGTTATTTTAATCCTTGATGCCTCTTTATTTGAAAGCTCAAAAATGTTTTTGTCCACCGGCGCTCCAGGTTCGGTTTTATTTTTAATTCCGTCAATACCTGCTAAAAGCACGCCGGAGAATCCCAAATAGGGATTTGTTGCAGGGTCGGGGAAACGGATTTCAATTCTCTTTGCCTTCGGGTTATCCGTGTACATCGGGATACGAACAGCAGCGCTACGATTCCTTTGCGAGTACGCAAGATAAACAGGAGCTTCAAAACCGGGCACCAACCGCTTGTAAGAATTCGTGATTGAATTTGTAAATGCCATTAAAGAGGGTGCGTGTTTTAAGATTCCGCCGATAAAATAAAGTGCTTCTTTGCTTAAGCCTGCATAATCCTTTCCGGCAAAGACGGGTTTGTTCTTTTTCCAAACGCTGACGTTGATGTGCATTCCGTTTCCGTTTTCTAACTCAATAGGTTTGGGCATGAATGTTGCCGTTTTGCCGTGATGCTTGGCTACGTTTTTAACCGTATGTTTTAACATCATTAAGTAATCTGCGGAAGTCAAAAGTGGAGCAAAGCGATAATCAATTTCTCCCTGCCCCGCACTGGCAACTTCATGGTGATGAGCCTCAATTCTAAGTCCTGCTTCCTCCAAAGCCAAAACAATTTCACTGCGAATATCAGCAAGCGTATCGGTTGGTGCATCCGGGAAATAGCCTCGATTGTTCCCGGCAATGTAACCGTGATTTTCTTCTATTTCCGCTCCGGTGTTCCAATAAGCTTCCGAAGAATCGAAATAGTAGAAAGATTGATTGGGCGTCTGCGAATCGAAACGTACGGTGTCGAAAATAAAAAACTCCGCTTCCGGACCAAAATACGCAGTGTCTCCGACTCCACTTTTCTTCAAATATTCCAAAGCTTTTTTCGCAATATTCCTGGGGCATTTTACGTACGACCTCTTTGTTACAGGGTCGTAAATGTCACAAATAATACTGAGGGTGGGAGCCTTGGCAAATATTTCCATGAAAACCATATCGGGATCGGGCATTAAAAGCATATCGCTTTCATTTATGCTTTTCCAAGCACGGATTGAAGAACCGTCGAATCCTATGCCGTTTTTGAACGCTCCTTCGTTGATTTCGCTGACAGGAACCGTCAAGTGTTGCCACGTCCCGAACAAGTCGGTAAATTTTAAATCGGCAAATTCGATGTGGTTGTTTTTAATTAGATTGAGAACCTTTTGAATAGAATTTTTGGTTGCCATTTTTCCTCCTTAAAGTTTAATATCGTTTTCTTCTTTTATTTTGGAAAGAACATAACGTGTAATTGTCCTTGCAACGCCGGGCCATGATTGAATTTTTCCCAGAAGTTTTTCTAAGGAAGGTGTGTCTTTTACAATTACTTTCAAAAGATGCGAGGCTTCGCCGAGAATTGAGTAGCACTCAATTATTTCAGGTGTCTTTTCCACATGTGTTCTAAATGAATTGTAATTCTTTGAGGATTCCATAATTACGTCGATTATCACCATTATATCGTATCCCAATGCTTTTCGGTCAATCTTTGTAAAGTATCCCTTTATTACCCCCTTTTTTTCTAATTTTTGAATTCGTGCCGTCAAAGAGGGGACTGTCAGATCCGTTTTCTTTGCCAACTCCGTTAATTTAATTCTAGCGTTATTTTGCAAACCTTTCAAAATTTTAAAATCTAAGTCGTCAAGCATTGTTAACCTTAATATTTAAATATAATTAAAAATAAACTCTCAAAATCTAAGGCATTGAGAAGAAATAGTCAATAGAATTAAGGCTACGCCTGTTTAAGATTATTAAAATATGGTACAGGTTTAAAATCAGTGGCAAAAAATAAAAAAAATAAGAAAGAAGAAACAAGAAATGTTTTTCGTTAGACGTAAGACGCGAGACGTTAGAGTTGATGACTTGTGAGTTGAAAATGGGAAGCGAACAATTCGGTAAAATGCTTAAAAACAACGTTACACAGATTGACTGTTCCTCGCATTTTGCAGTCGAAGTGGTAGGCGGCAGGCAGGTCGGGAAGGAAGGGAAAGGGTGGGTTGGTAAAAATAAGGAAAGAAAAAATAGCAACAAAAAGCACAAGAGGAAAAGACAAGGTAATTTTTTTTGCCACCAAATTTAACTTGTACCTAAAATATTGCGAGATTAGATATTAATATTTAATTCGGATTCCGTATTTCGTTCTGGGGTTTCTTTCTTGCTTTACTTTCTCGAAAAGGAAAAGATTTTTTGGAGGGCGGGGTAAGAGTCGGTGGTAAAGGTGATATTCCACAGCAATGTTATTTAATGATTTAATTTTAACACCATTAAATTCGAGCCGGACTTGGACGTCGCTATCTTCGCCTAAAGACGGTGCCTCGTAACGTTCGTCAAAACCGTTAATGTTAAGCAAGTCTTCTTTAAAAAGGGAGAAGTTACAACCGAGTATGCCCCGTTTTTTCTTATTAAAAATGCTCCTGAGGGTTTTGGATTTGAAATAAAAACCCTTCTCGACGTCGAGTGATTTACCGAACAGTCCGTCAAAAATTAATGCGCCGGTGTGAGTTTCCAAAAAATTGTTTTCAATCATTTCTTGTGTGAGTTTATTTGTGAATTTTTCAGAAAGATTCACACGCCTGCCTGTTAATGCCGTCCCCTTTTGGGCGTAGCGTAAATGTTCTTCCACAAAGTGTGAATGCGGTACGCAGTCGCCGTCGATGAAAATAAGGTAATCAGAGGAAGTTACTTGTATCGCTTTATTCAGTGCCTTGTTCTTACGAAATCCTTTGTCTTCTTGCCAAATGTGTGCCGCCGGCATAGGCATTTCATTCAAAAGGTTTTGAATTTCTTCAAACATTTCCTCAGGTGAACCGTCGTCGGCAATAATTATTTCGAAGGACTTTTCACTTTGGATTTTTAATCCTGCAAGTACTAAGCGAAGATAGTCAATCTTTTTGTAAAACGATATGATTAAGGAGGCTTTCATTAAAACAACAATTTAAATTTTTCAACTATTTTCAAATCTAAGTTTCCCTGAATATTTTATCAAATAATCTCTGTAAAGATAATCGTTTTTTATTTTTTCGGGAGGGGGAATCAAATTTAATCTACAAAAAGGTTTCACTAAAGCGCAAGTTTGTCTTTTAACTTTGAAAGCCTAAATATTCTATTTGTACCCGGCTCGGTAAAATTCTCCGAGCCGAGTTGTTAAAGAAGGTTATTTTTTAAAAATTTATTTTAAACTCTGCAAAATATTCTTGCTTTGGCCCCGGTTGATAAGAATTGCCATCCGGGTCCGGTTCGGTAAATGCCATGTAGCTTACACCTGTAAAGTTACGGGCGGATAAACTAATTTCGGCTTTCCTGCTTTTCAGATTCCACCGGTAAGAAATTCTTGCATTAAATAGATTAAATCCCTTTTGCCAGTTGCGAAAAATAGCAGGGTTCAATTTGCCGCTGTATGCTTTTGCAGCGGTGTAAATAGCCCACTTGGATTGATATTCGCTGCCTAAAGTAAGGTTCAAATTTTTATTTAATTTGCAGCTAACCTGAACGTAAAGTTGATGTTTGGGCGAATTTGGCAGATATTGCCCGGCTGCAGGGGGCGTGGTTAAAACGTAACGCGGGTTAGTGTAAATAGGGTCCACAGTAGCTGATGTGTAACGAAAATCGGAATATGTGTAAGCAATTTCAAGGTTTGAGTTTTTATTAATGTAGGCTGAAATGTAGGTTTCCAGTCCGTACCTTCGGCTGTTTCCCGCGTTACCGTAAAATACCTCTTGATTTCCTCTGCCCGATTGTTTAAAACGGAAGAAATCATTTTGGGTTTTCATTACAAAGGCGGTTACGTCAAAATAAATATCTTGTCCGACATAGCCCCGTGTGCCAAGTTCATAGCAAGCAGAAGTTGCAGGAATTAGGTGTGTGTTAAAACCGGAATATCCGGTAGGGTTAGCTGCTAATTCCTCCGTTGAAGGTGGAATAAAGCCTTGGCTAAAATTTGCGAAGAAAGTCAATGCGTCCGAGTAGCTGTAACTGGTGCCGAGGCGGAACGAAGTGCGGGAGAAATTCATATCGGTCTTTGCCGTATCTCCCAACATCATTTTGTTGTTAAGTTCATTTAGAATGTTGTCATAACGAATATTGCCGGTAATGCCAAATTTACCGAATTCAATTCTGTAAATAGAAAACAGACCGATACTTTGCTGAGTAATGATTTGATTGGCAAGTAAGGTATTGGTTTCAATGTTCGTTTCGTCAGTGCTTTCAATTCTGTTGGGATTCGGAGCGCTTTGTAATTTGTAAATTTTAATATTCTGCCATTTGAAATCGGAACCGAAGCTAAGGTGTTGTTTAATTTTTCCATAACCTAAATTTAAGTTGTACTGAATACCTGCTCCCGGATAAACATAGGTTCTGTATTCGGCACATTTGTTACTTGTCTCTTTGTAA
Source organism: Melioribacteraceae bacterium (assembly GCA_015486905.1). Lineage (GTDB taxonomy): Bacteria > Bacteroidota > Ignavibacteria > Ignavibacteriales > Melioribacteraceae > WFQV01. The sequence goes on from WFQV01000242.1 coordinate 9,435, forward strand.
TTCCACGTTCTGTAAAACGAATATGCTCGAATATTTTGTTTCGGAGAAATCTTGTAAATACCGGTTATTCCCAATGTTGTCCTGTTTGTTTTTTGATATTCGTTAAAAGGACGTGCGTCGGGGTTTGCCTGGCGGGGATTAACAGATAGCTGCCGAAGATTTAACCCCTCGGGATTTTGTTGGAAATAACCCGAATGGGACACTATCTGTGTTAAAGAGATTTTTCCCGATGGGCGGAAAGTTATTTTTTCGTAAAATTTATTTCCCCAAAATGCTTGATGATTTCTGTAACCGTTTCCGTTTTCTTTCGAAAAACTAACTCCGTAATTAAATTTATCTTTAACTCCGGCTAATTTGGCGAATGTTTTGTAGAATCCGTTTGAGCCGATGTTTTGAGCAAACACTCCTCCAAGTGCTTTACGGCTTGAGAAATTTGTGGTAATATTTAGCACTCCCGCGGAGGCGCTGCTTCCGTATAGACCGGCAGAAGGACCCCGCAGAACCTCAATTTTACCAACGTTTTCCCAATCTATGTCGTACAAATCCGGCGCAAAACCGGATGGGTCGTTAATCGGAATACCGTCTAAAAACACTCCCACACCCCGTAATCCCCGTTCGGTCAAGATGCCTTGCCCACGAATTGAGATGTGCACGCGCTCGCCATCGTGTTGATTATCAACACGAATGCCGGGTACCAAGCGGAGTGCTTCTTCAGCACCGATGGTTTTCGGCATAGTTGATAAATCACTTTGAGTAACAAGGGAGAGGGCGCTAGGGCTATTTTTCAGCAATGTCGGAATTCTGTTTGCGGTTACTACAACTTCGCCAAGTTTTACTTTTAATGTGTCCTGCTTTTTTATTTGCCCGTAGGCAAAAACCTCCGCCCAAAATAGTAAGGCAATAAATATTAATTTCTTCATTGTATTTCCCTTCTTAAATTAAACCTTCACATATTACCATTGAAAATGTCAGACCTTTAGGGATTTTTACAAGCCCCAAGGTTTAAATTTGAAACGGGTCAAAGTTCCTTTTTCAAACAAGAATAATAGAACCCGCTTCATTAAATTTTAAAAAACTAC
>WFQV01000243.1 GCA_015486905.1 Melioribacteraceae bacterium
AAGTAATCAGCCATCAACAACGGGAGAATATATCCGGGGTAGCCTAAACTTCTAAACCACTAAACCTCTAAACGAAGAACGAATGAATGACGATTGACGAGTACTTGAATGGACCATATCTTCTTACGTCTCGCTTCTCGCGTCTGACGATTGATGAGTTATGGAACACGGATGACACGGATTAAACGGATGCTCACGGATTACTTCATTCATCATTCATAATTCATAATTTCCTATTCTCTGTTTACGTTTCTATTTGTGTATGAAGTGCTATTTCTTCCAATACGGCGCTGACCTTCAAGCATTCTTCCAGCGAACCCGTGAAAACAACGGCTTTCCCTTTAACGTGAACCTCAAATGCCAAATTTCGTGCTAATTCAAAAGAGCAGTGAATTGCTTTAATCAACTGCACTATCACTTCGTCGAACGTGTGCCAGTCGTCATTAAATAAAATTACCTTCATTGGTAAATTTGTCGTGGAATCATTACTAACTTCTTCTTCGACTATTTCCGAGGGCTTTTGCTCAATATTCGACATTTGCCTTTTTGAATCAAATAATAAAATTCTTAATCTTAAAAAAATAATTTAATATTAATTTTGTAATTTTACGTTGTTATATTTTTATTTGATGTAAAATGTTTAAGGAGGTATTATGAAAATCGCAGTATGTGTTAGTCATGTGCCTGACACAGCTACAAGGGTTAGTGTCGGAGCGGATGGAAAGACTATTGACACGAACGGTGTAACCTATGTTGTAAACCCTTACGACGAGTTCGCAATCGAAGAAGCATTAAAAACTAAAGAAGCTCTCGGTGGTGAAGTCGTTGCTATTAGCATGGGATCCGATGCAAGCAAAGAAACAATTAGAAAAGCTTTAGCTATGGGTGTTGACAGCGGTGTACTTTTAAAAACTGACGAACAGAAAGATTCGTTGGCTGTTGCAAAAGTCTTAGCGGAAGAAATTAAAAACCAAGGTGCGGAAATAGTTTTCTTCGGAAAACAATCGGTTGACTATGACAATCAAATTGTAGGACAGTTAACTGCCGAACTACTTGGTTACAGCTCTATTACGGTAGTTGTGGATTTTAAAATTGAAGGCGACAAAGTTATTGCCGAGCGTGAAATAGAAGGCGGTAAGGAAGTTGTGGAAGCATCTTTCCCCGTTGTTATTACCGCCCAGAAAGGATTGAACGAACCTCGCTATGCTTCTCTCAAAGGAATAATGGCTGCCAAGAGAAAAACTATCGAAGAGAAAGAACCTACACTTGCGGAAAATGTTGTCGAGGTAATTCGAATGAAAAAGCCGGCGCCCAAACAACCCGGTAAAATTATCGGAACGGATGCTACGGCAGCTGCCGAACTGGTTAGATTGTTAAGAGAAGAAGCTAAAGTAATTTAAGGAGAAAATATCATGGCAAATAAAGTTTTGGTTTTCTTGGAACAAAGAAACGGAAAGGTGAAAAAATCCTCCTTGCAGGCTTACAAGGCGGGTGAAAAATTAGCAGAATATTACGGCGCGGAAATTTCTGCAGTTACAGTCGGCGGGGAAGTCGAAGCATTGGAAAACGTTGGGAACTTCGGAATTAAAAAAGTTGTTCATTTGAAGAATTCCGACCTTGCGGTTTATTCTTCTTCGGCTTATGCAAAAGCACTTACGGAATTTACCGAAGAGGTTGGTGCCGATGTGCTTGTCTTTTCCAATACTTCAATGGGTAAGGATTTGTCGGCGAGATTAGCTGCAAGGTTGGATTCCGGCATTGCAATGGATTGCATCGCTTTTGAACAGGAAGACGGTGAAGTAATTGCAACCCGCCCCGTATATGCAGGTAAAGCGTTGATCGACGTTGTGGTAAAAAGTCCGAAAAAGATTTTTACTATTCGTCCAAACGTATTTGACGCAGGAGAAGCCACGCAAGACAAAGCTGAAGTGGAAGTTAAGGAAATTTCGGATGTCGATTTAAGTACCAAAGTTGTTGAAATGAAAACAACGGAAGGTAAATTGGACGTTGCCGAAGCTGACATTATTGTCTCCGGCGGACGAGGAATGAAAGGCCCCGAAAACTTTGCAATGATTGAGGAGCTTGCAGGATTGTTAGGTGCGGCGGTAGGCGCGTCCCGTGCTGTCGTAGATGCCGGCTGGCGCCCACACAGCGAGCAAGTCGGACAGACCGGTAAAACGGTTTCACCCAACCTTTACATTGCACTTGCAATTTCGGGAGCTATTCAGCATTTGGCGGGAATGCGTTCTTCGAAATATATTGTTGC
>WFQV01000244.1 GCA_015486905.1 Melioribacteraceae bacterium
AACGTAATTTACCGTTTTGCTCCGAAAAAATTTTTTGTTTCCGCCAATTACCCGAATCCCTTTAATTCTCAAACCAAAATAGAATACGAGCTTCCGTACGATTCCAATGTTGAAATTTCCGTTTACGATGTACTCGGTCGAAAAGTTAAGAACATTGAAAATAAATTCTTAACAAGCGGATATTACACTGCTACAATTAATATGGCGGGCTATTCCACCGGCGTTTATTTTGTTTTGTTTAAAACCGGTAAAGAAGTGAAAGTTCAAAAAATTGTATTAATTAAGTGAGGTTATTGTGTCGAAAGAGATTAAAATAAATTCGAATGAATTCTTTGAACGCTACGGTGAGAAATTAAAATACACCGATGATATGAAACGTTTGATTTCGGAATCCGTGCAAAACGGGAAAGTGAAATTACTCTCGGATTTGGCTTTTAGTGCAAAATTTACAAAAGGACTTGTAAACGTTATTCAGAAAAACAACGAGGATGTCAATACTGAATATTTCAAAAGAATGGAGCTTGAATATTTGACAATAATTTCATCGATAAGAGATATGTTGAAGGAGTTAGTCTCTACGAATGAATTCCTTTCGAAAATTTTTGAAAAAAAGTATTTCAAGTTGACTCACCAGGCATTAACCAATCTTAATGATTTTTGTGTGGATTTAAGTTATCTCAAACTTTATTTTAATGATAAGAAGAAGTAAATTTAAATGTGATTTTCACCCCTTTGTTAAAGGAATAGTTTATTCCACACGACACTTCTTATTTGATTTTTTGCAATGTTGCAGTGTATTCCGTTGCAACTTGCCTTACGGTTTTACTTGTTAATAGGTTGTAAATTCGATTTCGTAACTCCGTCCATTCTTCGTGGAAAGGGCAGGGGTTTTCGTCCGAACATTCTTTTAATCCGGTGATGCATTTTAAACTAATTACCGGTCCCTCGATTCTTTCAACTATTTCAAGAACGGAGCTGTTAAGTGCCAATTCGGTAATTTTAAATCCCCCGCCTCGCCCTTTGAAAGAATCAACGTAGCCGAACTTGGCCATTCTTTGTAATATTTTAGCTAAATAATGACTTGGAATTTCTTCGCTCCTCGCTATTTGTCGTGCCATTACTAACGAGCCCTCCGGCTGACGAGCTAAAAATAAAATTGCTCTTATTGCATATTCTCCGGTCTTTGTGTAAATCATTTGTATTCCAAAATAAGTAATAAAAGATTTTTTTATCTTAATTAAAATAGTTATTAGAGGACAAATTATCAAGTTTAATAAGAAGAAGAAAGGAGAAACAAGAAATAAGAAATAGTTTAACGTGAGACGCAAGGGATTAGACTTATTATTGTCAAATCGAGAACCTTTAAGGATGATTGGATAATTGGATGATTGGATTGCCCGCCTTCTCCCGCATCCTGCGGGATCGGTGCGACAAGTTGAATGGTAAATTGTAAATGGTGAAGAAATTGTTGGAATATTGGAAGAATGGAATGTTGGGTTGATTAACATTGACGTTGAATTCAGTCGAATTGCCGTTTGCTTCAGCAAACGGTGAGAAGAGAAAAGAGGAATGAATGGCTTTAGCCACATTTCTCTTTCATTCTGTGTTAGAACAATGAGGCTAAAGCCCTTTGAAGCTTGTTGTCTTTTTCAACCGTCGGATGAATCCGACGGCAATGCCGGCTAAAACCCAAGGGAATGAGGATTTTTTCACTGTCATTTCAACTGAACGAAGCGTGGTCAGTATTGCCTTAGCGTACTCCACAACCTTCTTAATCAATGAACATCCATTTATCCATTTGTCCACTCATCCAAAATGCCGTCGGGAGACGGGGTGTTGAAAAATTAGAACTTTTTAACTAAGCCAAACATTTCAATAGATTGCTTCACTTCGATACCTTCGGCATCGTTTATTATTTTTTATTGTTTACTTCTACACACATTCGACCCCGTTGGGGTCGTAAAAGCGGGATTAAATCGTAGCGTAGATTGACTTGTCCCGCAGTTTGCGGGACTTGCAATCTGCGCTCTGTGTAAAAAACAAAATTTTAAACATCCACAGTTTGCCCAACCTGCAGAATGTGGCTTTCAACAAACTGTGCGACGATGTGCCATTCCTACGGAACTAAGCCCGTTGGGACGACACTAACTTTCCCTTTTCATCATTCACCTAATAATAGGATTAACGTCTTACTTCCCTCCCGCGTCTTGAGTCAAACATTTCTTATTTCTCGTTTCTTATTTCTAATTTTTATAATAAATTAGAACTTGTATCTTTAAACGTTATTTGACATTTTAATTTTTTCTTCTTAGTTTAAAATAAGTTTCACAAAATTTTAGAATGCAAGAGGCAATTAAACATATAGGGCAAAGCAAACCGAGTTTCTTAACTACCTTATACTATAAAATGAGGACGTCAAGTTACAGCGATAAAACTATAACGGCTTACCTTAATTGGATAAAAGAATATATTTTATTTAACGACAAAAACCATTTAGCGGAATTTTCAAAAGAAAATATTGGAAGTTTTTTAACATAAGTTGGTTTGCTTTTTGCTTTACGGCTCATGTTTGAAACTTAGCTAATTATGAAGCGGGAATTATTAGCCCGTTAGGCGGATAAAAAGACAAAAATGATATTGTAAATATACCGCTCGTTTGGGTAGGTAAGAACATTAACACATAAACGCACGTTGTGTGTCATTAGTGAAAAACCGTAATGAATAAAATTGAAGATATATCATATTGGATTGAAAATTATTCAAGTGAAATTATTGAAAATCTTGAGCAAGAAAGTATTGATGTTTATCGATTTTTAAAAACTGAGTTCGAGAATTCAGATGTTACAAAAAATCTCTTATTCCAATTTGTGTTCAGAAGTTATTACCGAATGGACAATGCTGGATTAACGCCTGAATTTAAACACGAATATTTCAAAATATTAGAAGAAAATAGAAATGAAAAACAATTTGATTTTAAAAAG
>WFQV01000245.1 GCA_015486905.1 Melioribacteraceae bacterium
ATCCTGACTCTTTCCATTATTCCGGATAATCCGAAACCGAATTGAGAAGTTAAAGTTTTTTCATAGCCTTCAATACCAATTCCATCATCCTTAATAGTAATTAAAATTGAATCTTTGTTCAAAACAATTGTAATTACTGCTTCCGAAGCTCCGGAATGTTTTATTATGTTGTTAACAGACTCCTGAATTACTCTGTAAATTTGAATTTCATCCCGTTTGGAAAAATATCGATCGATATTACTTGAATGAAAGAGAAAAGTAATATTGCTTGCTTTGTCTAAATCCTCTATCATGGCTTCAATTGCTTTTGTTAATCCCAACCTGTCAATTAAATAAGGTCGAAGATTTCTGGATATCTGACGGATTTCATCAATTGTATTTTGAGATTTACCCGATATATCATTTAGATAATTATCTCTTGCTTTTTCATTTTTATTCTGAATTGCCAATGAACTCAGGTTTTTAATAATTAACAAATCCTGTCCGACCGCATCGTGCAATTCTTTAGCAATTCTTGTCCTTTCATTCTCCATCGATTCCATCAATTGCTGGGTAAACTTCTCTTTTTGTTTTTTCTGGGCTTTAAGATAACTTATTTGCCTGCGATAAAGCAGGTAAATTAAAAACGATAATAACAAAACTAATAAAATCTTAAACCACAATGTAGCCCAAAACGGAGGAACTATTATGATATTAAGCGATAAAACATTTTTGCTCCAAATTCCATCGGAGTTTGTCCCCCTTATTTGCAAAGTGTATGTTCCGGGATCAATATTTGTAAAAGCTGCTGTCCGTTGAGCTGCATTAGTATATATCCAGTCATTATTAAAACCTTTAAGACGGTAGGCATATTTATTTTTCATAGGATTACTGTAATCCAACGAGGCAAATTCAAACGCAAATAGATTGTTGCTATATGAAAGGACTAATTTATTTTCTTTTGTTAAATATTTATGAATTAAAACCGGGTTGTTGTTTAAAAGAAAATTTGTGATAACTACCGGCGGATTGAATTTACTTTCGACAATTTGATCGGGATAAAACGATGTTACTCCTTTAATTCCGCCGAAATATAATTTACCGTCGCGCGCTTTTAAATATGCACCGTGATTAAATTCATTACTTTGCAAACCGTCTTTATAAACATAATTTCTAAATATTTTTTTTAACGTGTCAAATTTGGATAGTCCGCGGTTTGTACTAAGCCAAAGGTAGCCGTTACCGTCTTCGAGTATACCGTATATAACATTGTTCGGCAGACCGGATTTAGTAGTATATCTGGTGAATTTGTTTTCTTCGCTATTAAATTTATTTAAACCGCTTCCGTTTGTTCCAATCCATAATGTACCGTTTTTGCTTTTTTGAATACATAAAATTTTGTTGCCGCTTACACTGTTGGTATCATTCGGATTATTAACATAATGTATTATTTTATTTTCCTTCGGATTTATCAAAGCGAAACCGGCTCCGTCTGTGCCTACCCATATTCCGCGCGGAAAGTCAATTAAAATATCTTCTATCTTTACATTAGGAAATTTCCGTAGAATCGTTTTATATAGCTTATAGCTCTTGAACCTTCCGGTTTTCAAAACATATTCTCCGAGTCCTTTTTCAGATGCGTACCATAGATTACCATTCTTATCATATTCCATATCATAAATTTCTTTACCGTAAAAAGTATCGTTTCGCGGTTCAGTTGATCCTAAAATTGTACGATAAGTAAATGTCTTTGTATTATATTCAAAAATCCCATCGGACACATTGCTTATCCATAAAACATCTTTATTTATGGGAAATTGAATAATTGAAAACAGACCGAGAAACGGCGGTTCGGTAGTTAATTTATTATTCGGTTTTAAAAATAGCGCCGGAATTATTTTGCCGGTTTTAACATCAAGTTTATTCAGTCCGCCGTAACCGTCAAACCATATATTTTTTAGGTTGTCTTCATAGATTGAAGAAATACTTGCAAAACTTAATTTATTTTTACTGCTTGTATCGAATAGAAAAGTTTTGAATTTTTTTTGTGCGATATTTATTTTAACTAGTCCGTTACCGTTTGTGCCTATCCAAATATTGTCGTTATTGTCTTTTAATATACTTATAATCCGGCCGGAATTAGTCCCGGAAAATAACTCGGATAAATCACATATTACCGAATGTGAGCCGGTATTTAAATCGTATTGATAAAGTAATTGCGGGGTCAAAAAATTTGCATAATAAATCTTTTCGTCGGCAACATAAATTGATTTTATAACTTGGTATATTTTCTTGCTACCTTCTACGCTAAATATCTTTTGAGCGTTGTAATTAAAAGACAATATGTTGTAATCGCCACCAGCAAAAAGATTTCCTTTTTCATCCTTAGTTAGACAAGTTATAATTTGATCGTATGAAGGATCATTATACTCCGGCTTCAAAAAACTATTTGTTTTTTGATCGAAGAAATAAAGTCCTCCGTTCATAATACTGATCCAAATCCTTTTTTGATTGCCGCGGGTTATACATCTTATAAAATTGCTGTTGGCTTTTTGGTTAGAGTTGTTTTTAGGATAATACCTTATACAATTACCGGAAGTAATTTGAAGTTTATTAAAACCATCGATTGTTGCCGCCCAAAGTGTGGTATCATTATCCTTATCGAAAACGAGTCCGGTTATGAAATTGTTTGATATAGTATTTGTATCTTTTAATTGAGTTCGGAATACAGTGAAATTTTCCGTACTTGGATTAAACTTATTTATGCCGCCGCCGTATGTTCCTATCCAAATATTACCGCTGTCGTCTTCGGTAATTGCGCGGATTTCGTTATTGCTCAAACTTTGTTTGTTATCGGGATCATGTCGATAAATTTTGAATTTATAGCCGTCGAATTTATTTAATCCGTCTTTTGTGCCGAACCATATAAATCCTTGCCGATCTTGGTGAATGCAAAAAATCAAATTCTGCGATAAGCCGTCATTGATTGTAAATAAATCGTAATCGGTTTGTTTCTGTTGTGCCTTAGAAGATGAATTTATAAGCATAGCAAATAAAAGGAAGAAAAGTATCGGATAGTAAAATTTTGAGTTTTCACAAAACAATTTGGATACGGTTGCAATTTTAAAACGACGGTACACTTATTTCTCCATGCTAAATAAATTGGAAGTAGGAAGCACGGAAGAAAAAATAGTTGTGTCTCGCTTGGTTGACACTCATTTCCACCTCTAACATATAAACCGATATAAATGTAAGAAGAATTAGGCAAAAATTCAAACTTAGTTGAAAATATTATTTTAAGGACTCCTACAAAAATATCAAGTTGCAGGTTTAAAATCGGTGGCATAAAAAAAATAAGAAAGAAGAAACAAGAAATAAGAAATGGATAAACGTTAGACGCGAGAAGCAAGACGTAAGAAGTTTGAGCCCTTTCGAGTACTCGAAAATCGTAATTTGTTCGTTCTTCGTTTAGAGGTTTAGGGGTTTAGAGTTTAGAGTCACTTAGAGAGAACGAAAATTTTTAATTTTTAACCTGCCTACCGGCAGGCAGGTAAAGAATTAAGATTTGGACTTAAGATTAAAGAATACTAAAAACTTTCGCAATTTTTCCCCCTTCACTCTTTTTTCAATAATTTACAAAAAACCAAGTGCCAAACTCAGGAGGGGATTTATCTTGGTTGTATAGTGGGTCCCTAGTTTTTTACAATACAATAACTTGCAAAAATACCCGTAAAAATTGAAGTAGAAATAAAATCTTCGGAAATGCCGCAAAAATTAACGGGATTAAAATCCTTTCTGAAAGACCATAAAGTTAAGAAAGCTCTCTGTGTTTGCAGAACGCCGAGACTTTATGAACAAAACGGAATTACATTTGTTCCGTGGCAAGATTACATAGAGCATTTGTACGAACAATCATTATTTGAATAATTTTTTGTTCCTTTTCGACTTGTCAATTTAAAAGCCCACCCTCTCCAAATTTCCTCCAAAATTGATTGTTACTTTTCCATTATCAATTAAAAATTTATTGACAATCAAACGGAGGAATCCAATGAAGAAGTTATTAATAGTTGCAATTGTTTTATTTGCGGGAAGCATTTTTGCTCAGGAAGCAAAAGTCCCCTCGCAAGTTAAAGCCAAATTTAAAGCTCTTTATCCCCATGCAGAAAAAGTAAAATGGGACGTTGAAAAACCAAATTACGAAGTTAACTTTAAAGCTAACGATACCGAAACATCGCTTCTATTTAACGCGAAAGGAAACATAGTTGAAGTTGAGACCGCATTGGAAGAAGACGACATGCCCGGAGTAATTGAAAAAAGCGTCAAGAAAAACTTCCCAGGCTGGGAATTAAAGGAAGGCTCTAAGATTGTACGCAACGGCAAAACAACTTACGAAGCCGAGCTAAAGAAAGGCAAAAAAAGGATGGACGCAATTTTTACGCCGGGTGGGAAACTGGTAAAAAAAATTGCCAATGTTGAAAAAGACGAGGAAAACGGGAAAGCAGAAAAAGGTGAAAAAGGCGAGAAAGATGAAGAAGGCGAAAACGAGAAATAATAGTAAAATAATTATTTATTTATTTAAGAGGGAGTTCCAATTTCGGAACTCCCTTTCTTTAAAACAACAAAGGAAGCAAGATGGATGTTTTCAGTAGAATTATATTAAAAGTTATTGTTTTCTCAATTCTCTTAACGGGTGTAACTTTTGCTCAAACCCAAGAGTATTCACTTGAATCATTAATTATACTTGGTATCAAAAAAAATACCGATATGTTGATTGCAAAAGGGAATCAATCAATTGCCAAGTTGGAAAAAACCAAAGCCGCTTCCGGTTTGCTGCCCGAAGTAAACGCTGAAGGCAATTTTATTCACTCAAGTGCCAGGAACGGAATTCCGGTTTTCATAGGTGCAAATGGAATAAATGAGATATTTGCTCTTGTCTCATTAAACCAAACGATTTTTAATCCCGACATCATTTACAATTATAAGGCAAGTTCCGTTAAGAATAAAGAAGAAGTTTACCTGAATAAACAGACAAAGCAAAATGTAATTAATAAAGTCATTGATCAATATTTTACTGTCCTCAAATATGAAAACGAAAAAGAAATATTCAGAGATAATTTGAAAGCGTTCAAGTTAATGTATAAACAAAGCAAAGTTTTGTTCGAATCCGGAACGGTCCCCGAAATTGACGTTAAAAAATCTAAAGTGGAATTGCTCCTACAAAAAAATGCTTTAAATCAAGCGAATAAAAATTATACCGCCGCATTAAACAAATTGAAAGAGCTAACCGGAATAGACTTGAATAAAAATATCAAACTAAGAAAATTTGATGTATCGAAAGTTGTGCTGAATAGTCTGGAGCATTATAAAAAAGCTGCTTGGCAAAATCGCCCCGACTGGAAATTAGTGCAGCAAGAATCCGAATTAAGTAGTATTAAAACAAGCATGGCATTTATGAAGCATTTCCCTGTTATTAGCGGCAACCTTTATTACGGCTGGGATGCTTCGAACAGTTTGGATAAACAAAATCTCGGGTTTCAGGCGGTTGTTACTGCCAGCTTTCCCCTTTGGCATTGGGGGGCAATCAGTGCTGAAAAGCAAATTGCCGAAATAAAACATCAGCAAATTATCTTCAAAACCCGTAGGTTGAAAATGCAAATTCTTCAGGAAATTGAAAATAATTACAACGAGGCAAAACTTCAAAAGGAACAAATCTCCGCAATGGACGAAAGCAAATCCGAAGCGAAACTTGCCGTCGAAATGGCGATGACCGGTTACAAAGAAGGAACTATTACAAATTTGGATTTAATAAACACTCAAAAATTATATACTCAAACGGAAATGGAATACCTGAAAGCGCTCTACAATTTTTACATTGCAAAAGCTAATCTTTTTAAAAGCATCGGGAAATTAAAGGAGGATTTATCTTGGTTAGAAAAATAAACATTTTGTTGATTGCAATAGTTATTACCTCTCCTTTATTTGCGCAAACAGTTGCAAACGTAAAAGTTTTAAAAGCCGGTTTGTCAAACATCTCGGAAGTTGTAGAAGGGCATGGAATTATAAAACCTTTGCCTTCTAATGATGTTAAAATCTCCGCCGCATCTTCGCTGAGAATTGAAGATATTTTTGTCAAACCGGGAGACCATGTAAAAAAAAACGAATTGGTTGTAAAGTTACAGCGTGATCACTCAATTGACCTTGCCGTAAAAAAGTCTAAAATAAATTTGGAGTATGC
>WFQV01000246.1 GCA_015486905.1 Melioribacteraceae bacterium
AATAAAAAATTCCTTAGCTTTATAGAAAGCAATCATTAAAATTTTAAAAGGTAATTAATGAGAAATTTTCTCCTTCTTTTTCTGCTTATTCCTTTAATATCATTCTCGGCACAGACAAACCATCCTAAGAGGGAATTTAGAGCAGTTTGGATTGCAACCGTAGCAAATTTGGATTGGCCCGGTTCACCTTACCAATCTTCCGATGATCAAAAAGCTGATTTAATAAAATTACTGGACAAACTTAAAGCGGCGGGAATTAATGCCGTGATCTTTCAGGTCCGCTCCGAGTGCGACGCAATGTACGATTCCAAATACGAACCGTGGTCTTATTATTTAACCGGGGTACAGGGCAAGGCGCCAAGTCCTTATTACGACCCGTTAGAATTTGCAATTAAAGAAGCTCACAAAAGAGGAATGGAATTACACGCTTGGTTTAATCCTTACCGTGCGGAAAGGAGAGTCGGCATTCATCCCCTTGCATCAAACCATGTAGTGAAGAGACATCCGGAATGGACAATCCGGATTGGCAATTTTAGATTCCTCGACCCCGGCATTCCTGCTGTTCGCGAATATGTTAAGAACGTAATAATGGATGTAGTGACGCGCTACGATGTTGACGGCGTGCATTTCGACGATTATTTTTACCCTTACCCGCCGAACCAAATAACGAATCAGGACGACAGCACTTTTGCAAAATACTCCGACGGTTACACAAACATAGGAGATTGGAGAAGGCATAATGTAAATCTTTTGGTTAAAATGGTACACGAGGCAATCGATTCGGTTAAGCCTTGGGTGAAATTCGGAATTAGTCCGTTCGGCATTTGGAAGCCAAGCAATCCCCCGGGAATATCCGGTATGAATGCTTACAGCACTATTTACTGTGATGCCTTGGCGTGGTTAAAATCCAAGACTGTTGATTACCTAACTCCCCAGCTTTATTGGGTAATAGGAGGTGCGCAGGATTATTCAAAGTTAATGCCTTGGTGGGCAAGCAAAATTAACGGCAGGCATCTTTACCCCGGGCAAGCTCTTTACAGAGTTTCAAAAGATAATTGGAGCGCTACGGAGATGCCACGGCAAATAAAATTAAACAGAGCCGAAAAAAATTGTGAGGGGAGTGTTTTCTTCAGGGCGCAGAACATCCCCGAGAACCCCAAAGGATTTGAAGACTCGCTTAAAAATAATTATTACAAGTACCCTTCGTTAATGCCTGTAATGAGTTGGAAAGATTCGATTCCCCCTAATGCACCGCAGTTCTTGACGTTTACCAAACTCCCGGGCAAGCCGGTTGAAGGTTTGATTTGGAACAAACCCGGTGTGGCTTCTGACGGTGATACGGCATATCATTACGTGGTTTACAATTTCTATTCCGGCGGAATGGGCCCCCTCGACTTTGATTCTGGTGAGAACATTAAAGCAATTACCGTTACAAACAATTACGTTCCGCCTTCAAGTCCCGAGGGCGATGCACCGAGATATTTTGCAGTAAGCGCTGTGGACAGAATAAACAATGAGAGCGAACCGACGGATTTAATTGAAATTCCTCAACCCGTTACACCACTGTTGGCTTCTCCTTCCAACGGAACGGAAAACGTTGCTGACAGTTTGGTTTTGAAATGGCATTTCGCCGATAATGCTTCATTTTACGACTTACAAATTTCTCACTCTCCTTCGTTCGATTCGTTAGATGTTGAAGCTTCGAATCTTCAGGACACATCTTATTTAGTAAGCGGTTTAACGGGATTAACACAATATTATTGGCGGGTACGTTCGACGAACGTTGCCGGTGCAAGCAATTTTTCCGAGGCGTTTTCATTCACCACCGGATTCCCGAGAGTTCCTTTGGCGGTTTACCCGCCCGATTTAACCCTCGACGTTCCGACGCAAATTACATTTGAATGGTCAAAGTCAAAAGGGGCGGTTACTTACGGATTACAACTTTCAACAAGTTTATCTTTTACAAAATATTCGATGGTTGTTGATACGAGCGGACTTGTGGACACGAGTTTTACTGCACCGGAATTACAAACAAGCAGGATTTATTTCTGGCGGATTAGCGCGAATAATCAAACCGGCTGCAGCGGATGGAGTGCCGTTTACAGATTTAAAACCGCTTCCACTTCCGGGGTTGTTGCTGAGAACTTAACCCCTGAAACGTTTAAGCTCTTTCCCAATTACCCTAACCCGTTCGGTTCATCCAACGGTGTGGGTGCAACGACTAAAATAAAATTCACCATTCCCGCGGAGGGAATTGTTACGTTAAAAGTTTACGATATTCTCGGCAGGAAAGTTGCGGAATTGGTTGACGGCGAAATGAATGCGGGCAGCCACGTAGTCAACTTTAATGCCGACAAACTTAACAGCGGAATTTACATTTATGTTCTGAATTTTAACGGAAAAAGATTAATAGGTAAAATGATGTTTATTAAATAACTTATCTCAAGTAACAAGTTATTCATTATTAGAATCAAGGAGGTTACTGTGAAGAAATTATTTACTATTATTGCCGTTTTTGCTTTAATGGCAGGAACTACATTGAAAGCCCAGTGGACGTATGAAGGCGTTTTTCCACCGGCAAATCCGGACACGGTTAAAGGCTCTACTCACGGGCTTGCCGTTGACCCCGACGGTAAAGTATGGGTAGGGAATTATTTCAGTGATGAAAAAATTGTAAACGCTGCCGGTGATACGCTCAATGTTCGCAGCATCCACGTATTCAAGGCTGACGGAACACCGGCTTCATTTTCACCGATTAAAGTAATTCATGTCGGCTCTTTTGTTAACGACACTCTCTGGGGAGCTATCCGGGGAATGAGAGCCGACCAAAAAGGGAACATTCTTGTTGTTACTTCAAAACCCTATATGATGTACAAAATTGATTATAAAACCGGAGAAGGCTTAAATAGTATTGCTTTTAACACCACGCCTTTTGGAGATAATTCCCCCACCGCTCCGGCAGTTGATAAGTACGGCGATATTTTTGTTGCACCTGTCGTTCCCGGCGCGGCACCGATGATTATTCTCGACAAAGATTTTAATTACATTGGCAATGCTCTTGAAACAACCGAGGGCTTTTCTCGTGCGTTTGAAGTAAGTAAAGACGGAAACACTATCTATTGGGCAGGCTACACGCTTGGTAAAATAATTGTTTACCACCGCGAGAATGCTTTGGCTAATTTTGATTCCGCCGCAACGATTCTCGAAGGTTTCCACTCGGAATCTTTCGCTTGGAACCCGGCAAACGGTTACCTCTACGCTTCAGCCGGCTCTTACAATGATATGCCTACCAACGGTTACACACCAGGTACATGGTACGGTTTTGACGTAACTAAAGACGCCGTTGTCGATAGCTTTAGCTGGCACTTTCTTACACCTAAAGATGCTGGCGAAAGACCGAGGGCAATTGGCTTCAGCCCCGACGGTAAAGATGCTTACGTTGGGACTTTCGGAATAAATGCTACACCGATGATTGAAAAATTCCATAACGACAATCCGGTAGCTGTTAAAAAAGAAAACAGCCCGGTTAGAAGTTACGCTTTGATGCAAAACTATCCTAACCCGTTTAATCCTACAACCACAATTAAATTCTCGATAAAGAAAACAGGTTTCGTTTCTTTGCGTGTTTACGATATGTTGGGTAGGGAAGTTAGCAAACTGGTTAATCAAACATTAACTCTGGGTAACTACTCTGTCATCTTTGACGGAAAGAACCTTGCATCCGGAACGTACATTTACTGTTTACAGATAAGCTCAAACATCTCCGGTGGAAACGTTTTCATTCAATCAAAGAAAATGATATTAATGAAATAAATCTTTCTTGAGGTTGTCCAAAAAGTCTGAAATTGTCATTTCGACCCCGCCTTGGCGGGGGAGAAATCTTTTGAGCCTGCCTGCCGCCTGCCGGCAGGGCAGGGAGGGTTCGCAATGTTTTCAAAGATTTCTCACACCGATAAATCGGGGTTCGAAATGCCAGGCTTATTTTTTAGACAGTCCCCTGTTTGAAAATTTCAAATCATCCCGAAGCTAATTACTCGTAAACCACAGCGGACATATATCCCACGACTTCGGAATTATCTCCCGTAACATCACCCGAATCGGAATGAGCAAGCACCTCAATGTTTCGGATACCCAACAAGTCAAATGTTTTCATCATTGCAGCGATGGGTCCTCCGCCACATGCTTCGCTTGCGCCTATTGCAATGTCACCAAGCAAAGAATTGTAATCGAAATTTCCAACTCTTTCCAAAACACGGGAATCTAATTTCCAAGCAATTTCTTTTGAGTGAAAATGCGAAAGGTCGGAACTTGCAACTATTAGAGTGGAATCGTCTATCGACTTTGCAAGGGATTCGGCCAAATCATTAATCAGCTCCTTCGATTGGTCGCCCATTACGATAGGTACTAATTTGAAATTGTCCAGCGCTTTTTGGAGAAAGGGCAGCTGGACTTCGAGGGCGTGCTCCTCACGGTGCCCTTCAATTCTAAATGCAACAAACTGCCCCTTAGCAACGATCTTCTCCGTCATCGGTTTGTCGATTTCTATTTCGCCTAAGGGAGTTGAATACGCATCTCCGTTGTAAATTGAGGTACCGTAGAAATACTCGCGATGCGACGGTGAAATTACTACAACCGTATCGTAATGCTTGCCCTTGATTGTATTGTAAGCGTAAGCGGCTGTTTTGCCCGAATAAATGTAGCCTGCGTGAGGTGAAATTATTCCTCTGACCCTTCCAAATTCCTTTTCGGGTTTGGATACGTCGAACATTAACTGCAATTGATTTTCCAATTCCTCAACATTAGCAGGGTAAAACATTCCCGCTACGGCAGGTTTACGTACTTCTTTCATTCTTCACTCCTTAAAATCTTTTTCGGAGAAAACATTTGCAGTAAACATGCTGATGTTCAAAGTTTTTCCTTTCCAACAGTCGCCCGGGAAACCTGCTTTCTGACACAATGCGGTTAAATATTGGTCTCTGTCCATATTGTATTCAACCGGTACTTGCGGCAGAAGGAGTCCCCGCCGTCCGCCTTCCTCTAAAATTAAACCGTGTTTGCCGACAACAATATCGTCATAACTTTTCATAGGGAAAGGTTCGGAAAGGACGGAAACCTCAATTTCAACTTTGCGAAATTCTTCTTCGGTTAATGGGAAAAATCGCGGGTCGTTAGTTGCCGCTTGAATGGCGGCATCGCAAACGGTTTTGAATAAAGGTCCGTAACCGATGATGTAGCCGATGCAACCGCGTAAGTTACCTTCGATGGTTAGTGTAACAAAAGCTCCGGCTTTTGATTCGAATTTCGGGTACTTGTTGTAATCAATCCGGGGTAGTTCGCCGCCGCTAAAAAGAGTTTCTATTGAATCCCTTGCGGCTTTAAGAAGAATTTTCTTCTCTTCGTCGGATAGTTCCATTTTTTAATCCCCCGTTATTTTACAAACGTCCAATTGCTTTTTCTCTTTAATTAAAAAGAGAAAGTCTTTGTAAATAAAAAACGAATCGGAGGCAAAGAGGTCAATTGATTCGTTTAAAACGTCTTCAAAAATAATTTCTGAGGTATTTAAATTCAGAGCCGAAAATACGTTCTGCATTGTAGCGTTGCCTTTTTCCAAATGGTAAGAAGCGAGGAACAGCCCGTCGGCAAAGGCAAATTCCGGCTCGCCGGAAATTTTTTTGCCCTCCGTAATTTTTGAAATTGCTTTTTCTATTTGATGTGCATTCGGCTCGTCGCCGTAAAATTTTTCCGGAAAAGCATAATCCGAATAATCTTCCGAGAGATAAGCTCGGCTACGAAGTTCCTCCACTTGCTGTGCTGATTCAATTATTTCTCCCGCCGATTTTCCCGTTAAGAAATGGAGCGGTTCTAATTTTGTCCCTTCGAAATCTTCTCGAAAATAATAGAGCTTATCGTCCAAGAGAAATGCGAAAGAACCGTTTGGGTTTTCCCACAACACTTCTTTTTTATTAATGTCGAATGCTATGATGCCTCTGTGTCCTGGCATATCGGGCTTGGTGAACTTGTGAAGGAAAATAATATCCTTGTAAATTTTCTCTATTCCAATCCAAAATTTTTCTTCGAACTGAAAGTTTTCCCAGAGCGGATTGCCGTTACCCAATTGGTAAGCGGCGAAGAAAACTTCCTTTGCATCCGTGTTTCGTCTTTCTATTATTAGCTTTTCCGAATCACTGATTAATATCCGCCAAATTTGATTTGCATCGTTTAAACTGTATTTTTTTTCTATCGAACTCATTTTTTAAAAGAATTATTTTTTAATATCTCAAAAGTAAAAGTAATAAAACTAAGGGAAGTTGTCGAACCCTCTTTCCTACCAGTTTGCGTACTCTGTCTCTTCTTCGGATAAATATTTTAAGAATAATGCTTTTGTCTTTTCGGGCTGTTGGACTCTACAATTCTTTACAAGTTCGTAAGGGTTGAATGTTTTTTCACCTATTATTATTCCCGGGGAGGCTTTTAAGTTAAATTTTCCCCACAGCCTTTTTGCCTCTGGGTCGGTTTCAACGAATTTCACCTCATGAGGAATGTTGTTCTCCCTCAGAAAGCGGAGCATTACATCGCTTTTTCTACATTTTTTTGTCCGTACAATTATTATCTTATTTGTCATCTGTCTATTTCTTCTTAAAATATTTTCATTTTTCCTTTAATTACACACTAAGAACAAATCAAAAATTTTTCATTCTTCATTTTTCATTTTTAATTCTTAATTTTACTTAGTCCATCCAAGGGTACATTCTTGCCTGAAGGCTGAGCGGGTATTTCCTCACGATTTTGTCCATCGTAGCACTGAAAGTTTTGTTGTCCCAGTTTCGCAAATATTCCGCCTGCCCTTGCAGAAAGAGAAGCTCGGCAGCCCGTGTGTTCGTTTCAAAGCGAGCAGAATTTTCTTTAATTAATTCAATTACTTCGTTGTACTTCCCGTGTGGTAGTAAATATTTCGAACGTGCAATCAGCAGAAAGACGAGAAAATCCTCAACGTTCAAGTAGCCGTCAAACGAATAGTAAAGCTTTTCACGGTAATCCAGGATGTAAAACGAAGGCGTCCAAAT